>NZ_CALHIK010000030.1 GCF_938030785.1 uncultured Campylobacter sp. | reverse complement strand
CTCGGCAAAAAGGCTCGGATTTACGCGCGAAGTGACGTAAAGCGCGAGCGCGACGGCGGCGAAAAGCAAGATTAAAAATACGATTTTTTTCATTTTGGACCTTTTAAAATTTATTTTTAAATTTACCGATTCGGTTGCGCGCATTCATCGCATACGGCGCAGGTACCAACGCATCGCAACCGCCATGTCCGCAGCATTATGCAATATCGCCGCTTTGTGAACATAGCGCGAAATTTCAGAGCGCTACCGTGTCGTTGTGCGGCTAGAGCGATACGCATGCTAATGGCTTAAAGCGCAATCCTAATTGCGCGGACGCGGTTTGAAACACGGCTCGCATTAGTGCGACTAAATCGTTATTTTCTTGCGGCTTAAATGCGATTTTGTCGGTAAATTTTACCGCCAGCTCCGCTCTGCTGCTCTCGTAGCGCCAAGTATGTGCTTCAAAATTTTACGCCAAGCTACGCTAAAAGTTCCGCGTCTAAGCCGTATGCATCCCCGGCCCGCATATACCGCAAGACGCTCCGTAAAATTTACCCGCTATCAGTAAATATTTGGCACGCGGGCGGATTTTGCGCGTAAGCGCCGCACTTTTGCTTTAAATTTAGCGCGGCGAGCTTTAAAATTTTAAATTTACCGCTTTCGCACCGTGTTTATCCGCAAAAGCTATCGCGCTCGTTAAGGCATCTGCGGAGCAAATCTCGCGCCGAAATAAAATTTATCCCGCTTGCAAAAATGCGCGGCGCGTAAAATTTCATCACTTGTTTTTCTGAAAGTACGCGTCCACGCCGTTTGCGATGCCCTGGGCGATACGGTCTTGGTAGGCGCTTTTGCCTAAATTTTTACCCTCATCGGGATGCGTGATGTAGCCGATCTCCACGAGTACCGCGGGCATCGTAGCGCCTACCAGCACCCAAAACGGCGCCTCGCGCACGCCGCCGTCCTTGCTTTTGAAGCTCTTTTTAACAGAGCTTAGCATATAGCTTTGAATATCGATGGCAAGCTTGTTTGAGGAGATTATCTTCTCGCGATTTAAGAAATTTAAGAAGGTCTGCTTCGAGAAGGTGTTCATATCCTCAAGATCGCCCTTGTTTTCGAGCGCGGCGGCGTTTTTGCTGCGCTCGCTTCTAGCCGGGCTTAAGAAAAAGGTCTCTACGCCGCTCATTCTGGACGCCGCGCTTGCGTTAGGAGCGGCGTTTGCGTGGATCGAGATAAACATATCGGCGTTCTTTTTGCCGGCAAATATCGTTCGCGACCGCAGATTTATAAAAACGTCGGTGCTGCGCGTGTAAAGCACTCTATAGCCGCGCTTTTGAAGCAGCGCGCCAAGCTTTTTGGATGTGGCTAGCACGACGTTTTTTTCCTTTAGCCCGTTTCCGACCGCGCCCGAATCGCTGCCGCCGTGACCCGGATCGATTACGATGAGCTTGCCCTTGGTGGATTTGTAAATTTTACCGGCGGCCACGGAGGTCGATTTGGCGCCCCCTGATTCCTCTATCGTGCTGATTTGCGGCTCGCTATCTTGCTCGCGCCCGCGCTTGCGCCCCGATTTCTGATCTCTGTTTTTTTCTGCGCGCGCGGCTTTTGCGGACTTGGAGCTTTCGACGGCGCTTAAAATCATTAAATTTCCGTCGATCTGCACGCTAGCGTTAAATTTTTTCTCGTCGCTAAGCACGACGCGCACGGTCTTGTCGTTGTATTGCGAGATGCGCACTTCGCCTACGAAGCTATCTTGTAGCCGCGTATTGTGCGACTTTTGGCGCGCGCTAAAATCGAGCACGAAGCGGAAATGATCGTTGCTCGCGATGGTGAAATCCTTATAATCGCTCTGCCTTAGATCGCGGTTGAACTCAAGCACGATCTCGTTTTTATCGCCGCGCAGAGAATTTAACGCAAGCTGGGCGTTTTTGTCCGCTTTTTTGACGCTGCTTTTTCTAAGCTCGCTACTTTGATCCGCGACCTCCTCGTCATCCTCGTTTT
>NZ_CALHIK010000029.1 GCF_938030785.1 uncultured Campylobacter sp. | reverse complement strand
GTGCGAAACAGAATTGTGATTATACAAGAGCGATGCTTAAAGGGGGCTGAATAGGAAGGAATTCAAACTAAATAAATTTTATGCTCGGCACGCGCCACTACTTCGCCGATGATAGCGCTACTAGTGTAGCCTGCGTTTTTTAAATTCGCAAGCGCTCGTGCCGCGTCCTTTTCCGCTACGGCAAGCAGAAGTCCGCCGCTTGTTTGCGCATCGCAAAGCGCTATGTCCGGCTCGGAATCGACGCCCGGTGCGATAAATTTTAAATTTTTATAGCTTCCGGCGGGTATTAGCCCCTCATCAAGGCATCTGAGGGCGCTTTTTAGAAGCGGAATTTTGCTAGGATAAATTTTAAAACTTACGCTCTCATTGATCATCTCAAGCGCGTGTCCAAGCAGACCAAAGCCCGTCACGTCGGTTGCGGCATGTATTTTTAAACCCGCTAGCGCGCCCACGGCATAAAAATTTAGCAAAATCATGCTCTCTATAGCGTCACGAAATTCTTCAAATTTAAGAAATTTCGCCTTGATAGCCGTAGCGATGATGCCCGTGCCTATGGGCTTTGTTAGGATCAGTAGGTCGCCTTCGCGCGCTGTGTTATTGCTCCAAAATTTACGCGGATTTACGCGCCCCGTGACGCTAAGCCCGTAATAAATTTCAGGAGTAGAGATGGTATGTCCGCCTACCAAGACCCCTCTGCACTCTTTGATTTTGTCTTTGCCGCCGCGCAGAATTTCGCGCAAAATTTCGTTTGAGAAATGACAATCGTCAAAACCCACGATATTTAGGGCATTTATCACTTCGCCGCCCATTGCAAATACGTCGCTTAGCGAGTTTGCCGCCGCAATCTGTCCGAAAATAAACGGATCGTCCACCAAAGGAGTGATAAAATCGAGCGTCTGCACTAGCGCAAAGTCGTTGCTTATGCGAAATATGCTCGCATCTTCGTTGCTGCAGATTGACGAAAGCAGGTTTGCATTAGGCTCGATTAAATTTCCAAGGTTTTCGGTTAGACCCGCCGGGTCAAGCTTGGCGGCTCAACCGGCGGCTGCAATAAATTTCGTGAGGTTAAAATCTCTGTAGATCATAGTTTGATTACTTCGTATTTTGATAGGACGTCCATGATTTCGTATGCGTTTGAAATCTCGCCGATCGCGAGCTTATCGACTAGTTTGTAGCTTTCTAGGCAACTTCCGCAGCTTAAAATTTCAGCTCCAGCTTCGTTTAGCTTTTTGATCGCCTCGAAGCATTCGTGTCCGCGGTTCGTGGTTATATGCACGGCGTTATTTACGCAGATTACCTTCACTGGCTTTTCGTCTAAATTTAGCGCCGCGCCTAAAAATTTAGCAAGCAGGCTCTTTCCGATCGGACCGCTTCCACACTGCTCTTCATTTAGAAATATCACCTTGCCTCTTTTTGGCGCCGCGACATCACAATAAATATCGTCGATACTTTCATCTTTCAGCTCGTCCGTTTTTACGGTTTTTATAAGCGTATCGGCGCCCGCTTGTGAAATTTGCGCTTCAAAGCCGTTTTTGGCCAAAAAGCGCTTTATGTTTTCGCGCGGCGCTACGTCGTTTACTAAAATTTCTAAACTCTCTCCGATTTTTAGCTCACCGAGGGCTTTTTTGGTGCGCAAAAGCGGCTCCGGGCAATTTAAATTGCGACAATCTAGTTGCATATGTAATCCTTAAAAATAAAATTCTTTGAACCTCAAAGCTAATGCGAGCCGCACGCAAGCGGGCCCGCATAAATTTACCCAAATTATAAGCGCGGGTACTTCGCCTCAAATTGCGATTTGGCGATCTGCCCCTTATCCAACAGCTCGCGATACCAATAGTGGTGAAGTACGTAAACTTCCTCCTCCGGCTTGTGTCCGTCGATCATCGAGTGGATGGCGCCGCTGATCGCAAAGACCGCCATGTAGATATGCACGAGCAAAAATACCGCGCAGACGGCACCTAAAAGATTATGGATAATCGCGCTCGCTCTTAAAATTTCGATCTGGCTCATACTTAGCGCACTTCTCATCGCAGGGATATCGTAGTCTAAGAAAAACATCGACGCGCCCGTCGCTATCATCACTATGCCGCCTAAAGTCGCGACCCAAAACCACGCCTTTTGACCGGCGTTAAATTTACCCGCAGGGATCGCGCGCTTCTTTTTGCTTAGATAGCCGCCCACGATCATCATCCATCTAATATCGTAAGCTCGCGGCAGCATGCGCCAAAACCATAGTAAGAACATCGGAACGACGGAGATCGCAAACGCTATCGTAGCCAGTCCGTGAGCGTTTTTACAAAATCTCACGAAAGCGCCGCCGCCGAATTCCTCGCCAAACATCATAATTAAGCCAGTCGGAACCAAGATCGCCCATGCGACGGCCGCTACAAGGTGATATAGCCGCTCAAATTTATTAAATGCGTAGATCGGCTTGCCCGCGTGATGGTCGAAGTGTTTCGGCCCTACGATCGCGTAGTGTCCGATAAAAGCTACGATCGCGCCCAAAACCGCACCCAGCGCCAGCCACGCAAAAAAGCCCGAGCTTTGAAGCTGCACGAAGAGCGGTCCGAAGCCGCTGCCGTAACTATCGATGTTTTCGAGCCTTGCATTGCCCCAAACATCGCTATTTCCCTGCACGATGTCGGCGTATTTTTTCTCCTCCGCCTGCGCATAAACACAGGCAAAAAGCGCAAGAAACAATCTTTTCATGGATTTCCTTAGGTATAAAATTTCGAGCCGATTATATCATTTTTTGCAAAAAATTTTCTTACAAAGCAAAATTAGATTTTTGCATTAAGCACCGCGCTAGTTTCTCCTCGCGTACTCGTCGTAGCCGAATTTTTTAATAGCCAAAACCTCTCCGCGCTCATCTACCAAGACGAGATCGGGCAGCTTGATGCCGTTAAAGGTCGTATTTTTCACGATCGTGTAGTGGATCTGATCCTCGAAAATCACCCGATCGCCGATACTTAGCGGCGCATTAAATTTATACTCGGGCTGTCCGCTCTCAAGCCCCACGACGTCGCCTGCGAGGCAGGTATTTCCGCCGAAGCGATAGCTAAATTTACCGCTCTTACTCTCGCCGCGCACCGCAGGACGATACGGCATCAGCACGGTATCAGGCATATGCGCTTCAGAAGAAGCATCCAAGATAGCGATTTTAGCGCCATTTTCTACGATATCAAGCACGCTAGCGACCAAATAACCGCACTCCCAGCCGACCGCTTCGCCGGGCTCAAGATAAATTTCGACTCCATATTTTTCGCGAAATTTTTTGATCAGATCTATCAGCAGCTCCACGTCGTAGCCTGCGCGCGTGATATGATGTCCGCCGCCGAAATTTAGCCACTTTAGCCCTCCGAAATACTTGCTAAATTTTGCCTCGAAAACCTCAAGTACCCGCTCTAGGCTCGCAGCGCTTTCTTCGCACAGCGCGTGAAAATGCAGCCCCGAGATGCCGCGCAAAAACTCGCCGTCTTGCAAGATCGCCCGCTGTAGCGCTTCAAGGCTCATCCCGAGCCTGCTAAAGCTGCCGCACGGATTGTAAGCGTCTTTGGGCGCGAAGGAGGTCTGCGGATTTAGTCGCAAACCGCACGATACACCCGCAGCGAGCGCTTTTGTGCGGTATTTTTGCCACTGCGCGGCGCTATTGAATACGACGTGATTTGAAATTTTTAAAATTTCATCCAAATCATCCTCTTTGAACGCTGGCGAGTATGTGTGGATCTCGCCGTTTTTGATAAATTCCGCGGCAAATTTCGCCTCGTGCAGGCCGCTGCAAGTTGCGCCCCAAAGGTATCTGTCAACGTAAGGCATCGCGAAGCTAAACGCAAAGCCTTTTAGCGCGCATAAAATTTTTGCGCCGCTTCGCTCGCCTACGCCGCGTAAAATTTCTAAATTTTTTATCAGTTTTTGCTCCTCGCATACGTAAGCGGGGGGCGAAATTTCATCGATTTTCATCGTTTTTCCTCATTAAATTTTTTCGCAATTATATAAAATTTTATAAATTTTTGGTTAAAATCGCCCAATCTTTAAAAAAGGACAAAAATGGTAGAGGTAGAATTTCTAGGGCCGATCGGGCGCGAGCCACTGCGCCTAAACGCAAACTCCCTGCAAGAGGTAAAAGCGGAGCTACAAAAGGACGAAAGCCTAAGGCAGTGGCTCGCAAACTGCGCCGTAGCGGTAAACGATAAGATGGTTTATGATGCGAATTTTGCGCTTAAATCCGGCGATCGCGTGAGCCTTCTGCCTCCCGTTTGCGGCGGCTAAGCTTAGGAGACGGCGATGAGCGAGACTAAATTTAATCCAGAAATTTTAAGCGGAATCGAGCCCGAAATTTATGAGGGCAGCTTGGACGTAGATGCGATTTTATCGCGCTGGTATGCTAAATTTAAAAACGCAAATTGCGGTGCGTTCATCACCTTCGTAGGTATTGTGCGCGAAGAGGGCGGTATCTGTGCGCTGAGTTTCGATATCTACGAGCCGATTTTGCGGACGTGGTTTGAAGCGTGGCAGCAAAAGGCCGCGGCACAGGGCGCATTCGTGCTTTTTGCACATGCAAACGGGGGTGTGCCGATCCACGAAAGCTCCTACGTCGCAGGCGTCGTAAGCCCGCAGCGTAAGGTAGCTCTGGCGCTAATAAACGAATTTGTGGAAGATTTCAAGGCGGCCGCGCCGATCTGGAAATATGACGTAAAGGGCGGTAAAATCGAGGGCGGCAAGGTGGTAGGCGGGAAGAGGATCTACGCGGCGGATCGCTCGCAGAGAGTAAAAGGCGCGGGGCTTTTGGGCTAAATTTACTATTTGATTCTTAATTCAAAACTAGCGAAGTCTAGTTTAAGTTATTTTATAATTTTTTTATGGACTTTATCCTATATTTCCAGTTATCGATAAATTCTACTTTATCTTTTAAAATACATGAATCCGTAGGTAGCCATCCATCAGGCATCCACTTACCAAACTTTTTATTATAATACCTCTGTACTATTTTTTTCTTCCTATCATTATACAAGCTACACCATATCTTATATCGGATGCCTTTATAACCAACACTCCTTGCATTCTTTATATCTTTGCAAGCTGTTTGCCAGGTAATATATTTTTTATCATGTTCTGACGCTGCTTTGGAATAATCCGGCTTAGTCTTTCTAGGAAAAATTTCAACAATGAAATAGTTAAAATCAATTCTCCCATCGATCCTATCGCGAATATTGCTCTCAATTATATCAACCCACTTACCGATCGTATTTATGCTTTTCACCAAATCTCTAGTAATAAGAACTGCGGCGGAATTACCATTTCTAATATAACTAATATATTCTGCGTCATATTTATAATTATTTACAATGCTGTCGGTCATGGAATTTTTCCTCTAATATAAAATTCCGTTATTACAAAATTTACTTTAAAATATATGTAAATGAAAATACTAAAATTTAAACACGCCTCTAGCTTCGGCGATGCGCTCGCTAAGGCTCACAGCGGCATCTTCGCTCCTTGCCGCGCACCTAAAGATCGGCTCAAGTACCTCGGCGAAAAAGCCGTTTAGCCCCTCCTGCATGATCTGCGCGCCACTTTGATAGCGCGCAAGCCCCATAAATACGCCATGTCCGATCGCGCCGAGGCCGCTTGCCTCATCGGCGATAAACTTATTCAGCGCCTTGCAAACCGCAACGACCGCGCTTGCATTTACGATCTCGCGATCTCTTAAATAATCCTCAAGCGCGCCGTAATCGCACTCGCATCTGATCCATCTAAACGCCTTTGCAATCGACGGCGAAACGCATTTATGCTCACTTAGAGTGCATAGGACGTATAAATTTTTAGGCACCGCAAAATATGAGCGGCCATCCTTCAAAACGACGCTGGCGCGCGCTTTTTCGCCCTCTTCAAAGCCGTCGATTACGTGGGAGTTTTTCGTGCGGATAAGCGAAAGTTCGTCTTCCTCGTCGTAGCGGCGATCCAAAAGTACCGCCGCCTCGCCAAAAATTTTATCCAAGCTCGCAGCGCTTGCATTGTCGATCAAAAAATAATACTCGCCCTTCGGATCGTTTAGCGCCTCTTTGCACAGCGCCTTAAACTCGCCGCTAATGAAGCTTTCGCCATAAAATCCGTCGATGAAATCGCAGTATTCAAAGCCTTCGTGCAGGCAAACGTAGCGGAAATTTTTCGCCGCAAGTTTCTTTTCGGCTATCAAAGATCGCAGCCTGCGGGTTTTGCCGGTACCGATCGCGCCGTAAAATATCGTATTTTTCGCGACCTCTTCACTCTTGTAATTTTTGACGTATTCGAAAAATAGCGACGAATACACGATCCTAGCCGCGCCCACGACGTCCTGCGGATACGGGGTAAATTCCGCGATAAATCGCGAGCTCACCTCGTAAAATTCTTCAAAAATTTCAACCTTTTCGTCGTAGAGCAAGGATAAAATTTGCGCGGTCCCGTCGCGATAAACGAGCGTCGGAAACTCGTCGTTGCACTGCGCAAATATGCTAGCTAGCAGATAGAGCTTCTCGCGCGAAATTTGCGCAAAATCGCCGTCCTCGGCAAGTCCTAAATTTAGCATCCCGTCGTCGCTTAGGTAGCTGTCGATCAGATAGAAATTATCGGCATTTATCGCGGATTTTAAAAATTCCATCAGCACAAAGGGCTGATTATGTAGCGCGACGTCGAAAAAATCGATCGCCAAAGCACTATCCACCGCCGTAAGAAGTCTGTAAAGCTCGTCGTAAAAATTGACTAGCTTTTGTTTGAAAATATCGCGAGCGGTGCGCTCCTGCGAATAGCTATTGAAATTTTTGACGATATTTTCGATAAAAACATAAAGCGAGACGATGTTTTTATCCTCGCCGCTAAGCACGCTATCTACGCTTTTTACGGCATTTTTAGGAAACAGCTCCTTTTTGCCGACGATGCGATCTTTGAAAGCGAAATCATAATAAAACGCGCTGATATTGGAATCAAAAAACTGATCCATAAAGAAATACTCGGCGTGCGCGAACTTCTCGCCTAAAGATAAAATTTTGCAGCTTCTAAGATTGCCGTCGCTGAGATTTATATACAGAGTTTGCAAAAACTCGCTCTCGGTCTCATCAAAGCTCGCCAAGCAGCGCTTTATCTCGCCTAAATACTTTGAGATCGCGGTTTGTTTTTTAAGCCAGAATTGGTTTTTGTTGTGATTTTTCCAGCTGAGCACCAGCGACTCTATCTTTTCCTTGCTAAAATCTTGCATGACTCATCCTTGTAAGATTAAAATTGCGTATTGTACTTGAATTTAAATAAATAATTAATAAAACTCTGATCTCAGGGCGGAGCGCGAAAGCAAAATTTTATTAAATTTACGCGCCCGCGGCGGTAGGAAATTTTAAAATTTACTGCGCGCTAGATCTATCCGCGACCCTGCACCAGCGGAACGAATTCGCAGGCGCCAAGCTCCTCTTCTTTGATCTCGCTTGGCGAAATTTTATTAAATCTAACGATCTTTTGCGAGCCGCCTCTATTCATCGGGGCGACCAAAATTCCCCCGATTACCAGCTGTGCAAACAGCCGCTCGTCGATCCTCTCGGCGCATGCGGAGAGCAAAATCCTATCAAAAGGGGCGAAATTTTTCCACCCGGCGTTGCCGTCATCGTGGCGCAGGCTGATGTTTGAAATCCCAAGATTTGCAAAGTGCCTTTTCGCCTCGCCCACCAGCCGCTCGACGCGCTCGACGGCAAAGACGCGGTGAACCATCCTGCTTAAAATCGCCGCTTGATAGCCGCTGCCACAGCCGATCTCTAAAATTTTCTCGACCTTCGGATCGACGCTTAACGCCATCGTCATGCGCGCGACCGTCAGCGGCGAGCTGATCCACTGGCTGGCCAAAATGGGCTGTGCGTTGAGGCTGAAAGCGTGCGCGCCGAGCGGAGCAAACTCGCTTCTAGCGACGCTGCAAAACGCCTCAAAAAGCGCCGAATTCAAACTCACCTGCTCGGCGATGTCGTTCGCCATCTTTTCGCAGCGAAGCCGCTCTAGCGAGACCATAGCGCGCTCCCGCCCGACCAGACGTTAAATTTAAAGCCACGAAAGTTTCTGCTCTGTTTAAATTCGGAGCCGCTAAAATTTTTAAAAATTCCCGAAAATCCACTCCGCGCCAAAAGAGCATAAGCTGCGTTTTTTAGATACATAGCACGGCTAAATTTTAAAAATTTTGCAGGCAATACGCCTTCTGCGCTCATCGCACGTCCGTGCGGCGCCGGACAAGTATCTGCAAAGTATCCGTGCCGCGATGCGGCAGAGTAAAATTTCAAACCGCAAAATCCGCTAAAAATCATCGAAACTCAAACTTCCTTTGCTGTAGTTCGTGACCTTGCTCTCGAAAAAGTTGCTCTTTTGATCGTTAAATTTAGAAAAATCATCAACCCATTTTATCGGATGTTTCGCGCCGTATCGCTTCTCAAGCCCGATGGCGAGCAGGCGCTGATCGACTAGGTAGTGGATATATTCTTCGATGATATCGTCCGTAAAGCCCATGATTTGATTATCCGTGATGTATTTGCCCCAATCGATCTCTAAGTTCCCCGCCGTCTCAAACATCTCGTAAATTTTATCCACGTTGCGTTTGTTAAACAGATCGGCGCGCTCCTTGCGGACGGAATTTATCATGTTTTGAAATAGTAGCAGGTGCGTGATCTCGTCGCGCTGTATGAAGCGGATCATCTGCGCGCTGCCTAGCATCTTGCCCGCGCGAGCAAGCGCATAGATCGAGGTAAAGCCGCTGTAGAAGTAGATCCCCTCTAAAATTTGATTCGCTACCATCGCTAGCAGCAGTTTATCGTCGCTAACCTCGCCCGCAAGCTCCTCATAGACGCTTGAGATGTAGTCGTTTTTCCTGCGGAGCATATCGTCGTGCTTCTCCATCTCGTAAATGAGATCAGTATTTTCACAGATCGCCTCGACCATGACGGCGTAGGATTTGCTGTGGTTGGCCTCCTCGTAGGCTTGGCGCGCGAGCACGGCGTTGATCTCCGGAGCCGTGATGTAGGGGTTGATATTATCGGCGAGATTGTTGGTCTGAAAGCTATCCATCGATATCAGCTGGCTCCACACGAGATCGTACATCCGCTTCTCGGCGCTTGTGAGATTGAAATTATAATCCCGCACGTCGTCCGTGGTATCGACCTCTTTAGGAAACCAGGTGTTGGCCTCCATCAGATCCCAAAGCTTCAGCGCCCATTGATATTTCGCCTTGGTAAAATTTAAAATGCCCTGCGGATTGCCGCCGAAGACCTTGCGATCGGTAAGGGTCTCGTCGGAGAAAGGGTTGTAGATTTTTTTTCTATCCATTTTTTGCCTTTTTAAAAATTTCGGCGTATTTTAGCCAAAGCAAGCTAAATTTACCTTTTGTTTTGGAGCGGCCTGCCTGCGCGGCGTGAAATTTGGCGCGAAGTTAAATTTACGCGGTATAAAATTTAAAGCTCTTGATAAACATAGAATTTTACGCCGCAGACGGAATGAAATTCAAACATAGCAAGCGGCGGCGAGGTAAATTTTAAAGCTTCCCGTAAGGCGAAATTCTATCAAGGCACAATATGCACGGACACTGCGAGCTAGATAAATGTGCTAGATTAAAATTTCATCGCGCTCATCGCGGCAAGACGCGCGCGACGGCGTAAATTTAATCAAAATTTCGAAGTTCGATCTTTAGATCGGTGCGGATTTTGCTCGGATCAAAGCTCGCAAGCGGCGCGTCTAAATTGCCGAAATTATCGCCTGTAGGCAGGAAGCTTTGCAGATAATAAACGCCGCGGTAGCCCTCGCTCCATAAAATTTGTGCCATCTGCTCTATCTTCGCTTCGTTTAAAAAATCGGCGTGCACGGTCGTGCGCACCTCAAATTTAAAATTTCGCCGCAGCAAAAGCCTAAGAGTTTGCAGAAATTTATCGTATAAGCTTGACTTCGTAATGAGCTCAAAATCCTGCCGCGGCGCCTTAAAATCAAGCGCGATATAATCGA
>NZ_CALHIK010000028.1 GCF_938030785.1 uncultured Campylobacter sp. | reverse complement strand
GCTCTCGGTCACGTCCACGCCGTCTATGTCAAATCTAAAAGCGACCGTCTTGCCCACGCGTCCCGTATCTATTTCGGCTACGAGACCCGTTAGCCCATCCTCCATCGCATCAAGAAATTTCATCTGATCTGCGTTTAGCAGCTCTTTGGCGCGCTGCTTCGCCTTCTCGCAGGCATCCTTGCTACCTACGCCCTGCCTGGCTTCAGCCTTTACCACCTCGCGACCGAGCTTTATCTCATAGCCCAGGCGCTGCATTCGATCTGCGATAACCGCGGTCGTAAAAAAGGTAAACCAACCCGTCTCGGGATGCGAGTGGAAAAACCTGCGATCCCCGATCATCTCGCTCTTGAGCGCCTCTACTTTTTGTGCGATAGCATCCATCTTCTCTCCTTTATTTTTTAGCTAAGCTTAACATCGCCGCAGCTAAAACCTTCGTAGCGGCAAATGCGTCGTGCCAGTTTATGCTTTCATTTACGTTGTGGCTGATGCCATCCTTGCACGGCATGAAAAGCATCCCAACGCGATCCGCAAGCTCCGTCATATTCATCGCGTCGTGTCCCGCGCCGCTAGGAAGTCTTAGGCTTGAAATTTTAAGCTCGCCGGCACAGCTTTCAAGCAGAGCGATCATCTCCTCGCTTAGCTTTACGGGGCGATCCTTGATGAGATTTTTTAGTTCAAATTTGCACCCTCTGCGAGCGCAAATTTCATCTATCGCCGCGCAAATTTTATAGTCCGCCGCCCTAAGCGCATCCTCGTCTATATCGCGTATATCAAGACCTAGCGTGCAGGAGCCGGGGATCACATTTAGCACGCCGGGTAGCGCATTTGCATAGCCCGTCGTTGCAACCGTAGTTTTGCCATCCTTGGCGATCCTCTCCGCGCTTAAAACGATCTCACTAGCGCAAGCCAGAGCGTCGCAGCGCATATCCATTGGCGTAGTGCCGCTGTGATCGGCTCTGCCCTCGATCCGCAGCTCGTATCGCACAGGCGCGGCAATACCCGTGACGATGCCTACTGGGATACCCCGCCTCTGCAATACCGGTCCCTGCTCGATATGAAGCTCGATATAACTATGAAAGCTGGATTTTGGCAGGACGCAGCTTTTTAAATTTGCGGGATTTAGCCCAAACTCCTGCATGGCGTCAAATAGCGAAATTCCGTCTTTATCCTTTAGCTCGTATAGCCGCTGCCGCGAGAGCTTGCCACTAATTATCTTGCTGCCTACAGTCGCCATTTTAAAGCGGCTTGATTCCTCGCAAACAAAGACGATGAGCTCCAGCGGTCGCGCAAGCTTTTCTCCGCTATCTCGCACCGTGCGGATCGCCTCCAAAGCCGCCATGACGCCTAGCGTGCCGTCGTAAAAGCCGCCTTGCGGCACGCTATCGATATGCGAGCCAGCACTTACGGACGGCAGATTGGGATTTTTAACGCCGCTAAATTTAGCGAAAATATTGCCCGCATCGTCGATTCTGATCTTGAAATTTTCTTTTTGAAGTAGCGATATGAGGAGATTGCGCGCCTCTTTATCCTCGCGCGAAAATGCAAGCCGCGTAAGCCCGCCGCCCGCCAAAGCTCCAAAGCGGCTTATCTGCTCAAACTCGCTTTTAAGACGCCGTGTGTTTATGTCCATAAATCCCCTTTTTTAAAAATTTATGAGTACGGCATTTTAATATCAAATTTATATAACGAAGCTGAAATTTGCCTATCGCAGCGGCAAATGGGGCGCTAAAACGGCGCGAGCAAAGCCGCTTTAAGATAACGCTATAAATTTTAAATTTTGCCTTCTGGGCTTTAAAATCGCGATAAGCTGCTTAGCTTCAGACTAAACGGATATAATTATCGCAAAATTTAATAAGGATCAGGAATGAAACAGGGCTCGTTAGAAGGACTTTATGAAAAGCTAAGGCAATTTGATAGGCTGGCGGATAAGGAGGAGCATCTGTTTGATGCGATAAGGGGAGCTATCGAGGCGGAAAATTTCGAATTTGCCGCGCAAATTTGCGACTTTGTGCTAAACGAGGAATTTGAAAAATTCGGCGCGGTTTTAAGAACGAGGGCGCTAATGTGGCTCACGGGCTACATCACGCAAAATTTGAAAGACAGCGAAAGCGAATACCCAAATTTCGGCGACTTTGAGAGCTGCCTATGGAAATTTAAATGGATAGTCTCGGGCATCGCCAAAAGCTCCATGATAGAAAAAGAGCTCATAGACGAGGCAAACGAAGCGATGCTGTTTTACTACGAGCGTATGGAGCTCTCTCTGGCGGCCTACTACAAGGCCTTGATGAATCAAAACATCGACATGGGCGATGCTAGAGAGGCGAAGTCAAACTACGAGCTGTGGAAAAAGCTCGCCAAAGACGATATGAATGATTGCGAGGCGTGCGAAGCTAGCGATGAGATCGCGTATTTAAATTTTGCAGGCGAGCATGCAGCGGCGCTTGAGCTTGCCGCACCGTTGCTCTCGGGCGAGCTAACTTGCTCCGAGGTGCCGCACATAACCTACGCGCCGATACTTTTTAGCATGATAGCGCTAGGCAGGACCTGGGAGGCGAAAATCCTGCTGCCAAAGGCCGCGGCGACGATCGAGTCAAATCCTCGCGTCATAAATCAGATCGCGCCGCTAATCGAGATCGCCGTTAGGCTGGATGAGCGCGAGACGGCGCTAAGCTTAGCGCGCAAGCACTCCGCGGCGATCCTTGAGGGCAACGACGATCTAAACGACCTGCGATTTTTCATCGCAGTTAGCGCGTTTGGCGATGAGAGCGACTACAAAACGGCTTTGGAGCTGGCGGGCAAATTTGACGCTAGAAATCAAAATTTTTACTACGCCGATTATCTAAATAAATTTTACGAGGAATTTGGGGGTTGAAATTTTATAATTTAAAAATCTCGCGCACTTTGCCTGCGAAGCAGAGCGCTATTTCTCAAGCACGTACGGCGCGATAGTTTAAAATTTGCAGCTTGATACTACTTCGCGCTCGCAACGGCGAGCGCGATAAAATTTGCGCCGAACGGACGCGGGCAGCTCGCACAGTAAAATTTTAGCCGCTTACTCGCTCGTCGGTAACCGCTCTCCGAAATAGATAATTAAAGCGCGTGCGCGACTTAAAATTTTAACTAGATTAGTGCGGATCAAAGCGAATATTTGCGGCGGCAAGACATATATTCTAAATTTAAATCGCCGTAGAACGTAAAATTTAAACCGAGTCCAGCATTTATATAGCCGTAAAACACGTGCGACGACGTATCTCGCGCATCTTCACCTAGACCTAGCGGCAAATTTAATAGCAAAATTTAAAGCGTGGCACGACGGGATTTTAAAATAAAATTTGAAGTAGATTTTTAAATGTAAAATTTAAAGTGGACTCTTAAATTTAGAATTTCAAATAAATTTTAAAATTCCAAGAGAATTTCATCCCTTGGAATTTTAA
>NZ_CALHIK010000027.1 GCF_938030785.1 uncultured Campylobacter sp. | reverse complement strand
GTAGGCAAAACAAGAGGCGGAGCTATCAATGCAGGGTTTGAGATTATGTTTTAAATTTTAAGAGAATGTGTAAGCCCTAGCTTGCACATCTATAAAATCAAATCCTATACTTAAATTTCAGGGGCGGGAGATTTCTCGCCCCTTTTTAAATTTAGACGCTACGCAGATGATCCCGTTTGTGGCGCATAAAGAGACCATCGATCTTGCAATGCAAAACGGGATAAATTTAGTAGCTTCACTCTTATGCGATAATGATCTTATTAAACGCGCCGTATCCGCCCGCATAAAATTTACCGAAAGCAGCTAGCTGCGCTTATTTCTCTTCGTACTCGCTTGCTTGGGGTATGCAGACGCAGTTTGGATCAAGCTTTGAAGAGGCTGCGTTAAATTTTAACCTAGCCGCCAGGCATAAAATGCACGCCGTAATGATCCCTGCTACGGCAAAGGCATTTATGCCGCTAATCGCGGCGGCTAGCCCTAAAGCACCGCCTAAGCACATGGCGCACAAAACAAGATCCTTATCGATCTTGCCGCGAAAGATGATGGCGAAAAATAGCGCCGTCGCCACGCCGCTTACGAAGATGTTGCTCGCCGCGAAGAGATAGTTTAAAATTTCGCCCCCGAAGCTTGCTAAAAGTAGCGCGATCGCGCCGAAGCCTAGCGTAGCGATGCGGTAAATTTTTAGATCCTCGCTTCGCAAAATATCGTGCGCGAAGATGCTAGAAGCCGTGATCAAGCAAGTGTCCGCAGAGGATATGATCGCCGCCAATAGTCCCAGCATCAAAACCGCGCCCAAGGACGCAGGCAGCGCATTAAAAAGGCTTACGTTAAGCAGATTTTCGCCGCTCGTGCCGTCGGCCGCAAGGCTCATCGCACCGAAACCTATAAAAGCGATCATTATGCTGCTGATTGTGATTCCAACAGCACCGAAGATAGAGCCCAGTATCGCCGCGCGCTCGTTCTTTGCACTTAAAATTCTAGAAAACAGCATCGGATCGATCACGTAGCTAGTACCGATAACCAGCAGATAATATCCGATCTTATCGTATCCGAAGGCGTCATTTTTGAGCGTAAAATTTACATTTTCAAATACCTGCGGCGAATTAAAATTTAGCCAGAGCAAAACCGCCAAAAACGCCGCGATTACGATGGCGTACTGATACACGTCGCTTCTGATGACCGCTCTTTGTCCGCCCAAAATCGTATAAACGATGATGACCGCGCCTCCGATGAGCAGCGAGGAGTTGAAATTTAGATCAAACGTCGAGAGTATGCGCGCGCTGGCGCTAAACTGCGCCGCCAAAATGGCGCACCACGCCACGCAAATGATGACCGCGCTAACGAGCCTGGCTCTTTTGTCGATAAACATTTCTGCTATCTGCGCGAACGTCAGCGCCTTGCTCGCGCGTAAAATTTTTGCAATAAAAATCGCTAAAATCATCAGTCCGATTGCGCCGCTTAAAAGCCACCAAACCGCGGCAAATCCATACTTTTGCATATTCGATACCACGCCGATCGTAGCTGCGCCGCCCACGCAGGTAGCGACTATCGAAAATGCAATCTCAAAAGCACTCGCCTTTCTGTCCGCGACCAAAAAGCCCTCAAGGGCGGTCTTTTTGCGAAATTCCAAGAAGCCTAGCAAAAGTAGAAATATGATAAATACAATTAAAATTTGCAATCTTATCCTTTATAAATTTTTAATTTTACCGCATCGCGGATCGCTTCGCAAAGCGCCTGCGTAT
This sequence comes from uncultured Campylobacter sp., assembly GCF_938030785.1. Lineage (GTDB taxonomy): Bacteria > Campylobacterota > Campylobacteria > Campylobacterales > Campylobacteraceae > Campylobacter_B. The sequence continues at coordinate 1,789 of NZ_CALHIK010000027.1, read as the reverse complement.
CGCTTCTGGGCGTTATGAACGGCGGCATGAGATAGATGTTTTTGCCAAACGGTCTGATCCAAACGCCCCTTTTTACGAAAAACTCCTGCAGCGCCTCTACGTCCACCGCCTCCTTCATCTCTACGACGCCGATAGCGCCCAAGGTGCGAACGTCCGCCACGCCGTCTAAGCTTCTGCACCCCTTAAGGCCCTCTTGCAGGTCGGAGTGGATTTGCGCGACTTCTTGCGCCGTGTCCTGCGCGCATAAAATTTCTAAATTTTTAAGCGAAACGGCACAAGCTAGAGGATTTGCCATGAAGGTCGGTCCGTGCATCAAAACGCCGCCGTTTTTGCTCACGCCGTGCGCGATCTTTTTGTTCGTCAAGACCGCCGCAAAGCTCATAAATCCGCCGCTTAGCGCCTTGCCTATGCAGATTATGTCGGGTACCGCGCCGCAGTATTCGTATGCAAACACCCTGCCCGTGCGCCAAAAGCCGGTGGCGATCTCGTCAAAGATGAGCACCGCGTCCGCTTCGTCGCACAGCTCGCGGAGACGGTCTAAAAATTTCGGATGGTAAAACCACATCCCGCCGGCTCCCTGGACGATAGGCTCGATTATGATCGCTGCGATCTCATCTTTGTTTTCTTTAAAAATTTTAGAAATTTCATCCGTGCTAGACGGGTCAAACGGCGCGTCGAAGCGACAGCTCGGGCGCGGCGCAAAAATTTGACGCGCCAAGATACCGCTAAATAGCGAATGCATGCCGGTGAGCGGATCGCAAACGCTCATCGCGCCGAACGTATCGCCGTGGTACCCGCCTCTGACGGTTAAAATTTTACTCTTTTTAGGCGATACGTTTTGCTGATAGCAGATCGCCGCTTTCAATGCCACCTCGACCGCTACTGAGCCGCTGTCCGCGTAAAAGATACGATCAAACTGCGGCAACATCGAGAGTAGTTTTTTGCCTAAATTTATCGCGGGCGCGTGGGTAAGCCCGCCGAACATCACATGAGAAAATTCCTTCATCTGCGCGGTCGCCGCGGCATTTAGCGCCTCGCTGCCGTATCCTTGCACGGCGCACCACCAAGAGCTCATCCCGTCGATCAGCGCGCCCTGCGTCGTGTAAATTTTATTGCCTTCGGCGCGGAGCACGCCGTGCGCCTTAAGCGGATGCGTCGCGGAAGTGTAGGGATGCCAAAGATGCTTCGCATCGAAGTTTAGATCAATGGGGCCCGTGTTTGAAGCGCTCATGAGCGGCGGCGCGGCACGGCTACTTTTAATTTCGCCGTCTTGTTCGCAGACCTGCGCTGTGTCCAAAGCAAAGCGAGCCTTGCTATTTTTAGAATTCTTATTTAAATTTGCGCCCCTCTGCCCGCTTTGCGCCGTATCCAAGGCTACCGCGGCGGTTTCGTTTGAATTTGCCGCGCCCGCGTCCATCTGCGACGAATCGTTAAAATTTAGCGAGGCGATGAAATTTTCAAAAGAGCGCGCAGCGGCGGCAAAGTCGTCCTTTTGGAATTTACGTAGCGATATGACGGGTATGCCTTTGAGCTTGCTTTTCAGATACGCTGCGTTCGATACGCAAATTTCATCCTTTTCGTCGGTGAAATTCAGAACCAGCGCCGCGATTTTAAGCCCGTGCGAGCGTAGGACATAGACGCTGCAAAGCGCGCTGTTTATCGCGCCTAGCTCGTTTTTACAGACCAGAACGATCGGCGCATCTACCGCTCTCATCACGTCCAAAAAGCTCTCGTGCGAGTTTAGCGGCACGAAAATACCGCCTGCGCCTTCGATCAGCGTGATTTCGCA
>NZ_CALHIK010000026.1 GCF_938030785.1 uncultured Campylobacter sp. | reverse complement strand
CGCTTTGCAGCATCGCAAGCGCGGTCTTAAACATATATCCGTGGCAGTCGATGCAGGGGTTGAAGTGCTTACCATAGCCGTATTTCGGCTCGAAAAGCACCTGCCGCAGATATTCGCTTCTGATATCGACGCTTTTAAAATCCGCCCCCGCGGCTGCGGCTCTGCGGCGCATGATCTCGCTCTTATCGTCCTTGCCGCTAAATCCGATATCCATATTCAGCGCGAGCACCTCGATGCCTTGCGAGACGATGAGTTTGACCGCGAGCATGGAGTCAAGCCCGCCGCTAAAGAGCGCCAATGCCTTCATTTCGTTCCTTTACTTGAGTTGGTTGATCTTTTTTTGATACTCCAAGATTCGCTCGATCTTGTCGGGCGCGTCGGAGTTTTTGAGCTTTTGCATTAGCTCTTGCAGGGCGTTGCGGCGTAAAATTTTGCACGCGTCGTTAAAAAGCGCCGCACCGCCGATAGGCAAAATTTCATCATCCAGCGCGAGCGCGCGCAGATTTTCAAGGGCTTCGTTTTCTACGCTTTGAGTATTTTGAGCGTTTTGAACATTTTGAGCGGCGGCTTTCTTTTCGCTTTGATTTGCGCCGATGCTTAAGCTCCGTCTCTCGCCGTTATTTGCGCCCTCTTGCTTCTCGCCGCCGTTTGCGCCCTGCTGCGCGGGGCCTTTTAAATTTACAGCGCCTGGGGAGCCCTGCCCGATAAAATTTTGCTCGCTAGAGCTCTCGCCGCTTTTTAAATTTACGCTCTCGCTACGGATAAAATTTTCTCCCGCGCCGCCTGCGATGAAATTTTTAAAATTCCCGCCGCTGCGAGCGAAAGCCAAAAACGCCTCGAAAATATCGCCGTGCATACGAAAATCGCGCCGCTCCAAGCAGCCGAGCCCAAGCTCCGCCATCTCGCCATCGAGCAGCATCGATTTTATGATCTGAAGCTCGGCGATCTCCTTGCGGCGCAGTAGCGTCCGCCCGAGCCTCGCCGAAGCCGCAGGCGGCGCGGAGCTTTCGTAACGCGCCGTGCTTTGCGAACGATTAAAATTTCCGCCGTTTAAGCTCCCGCTAGCGCCGCCCCTGCCGTCTGCGCCATGCCCCCCGTAAGAGCCGAAATCACGAGAGCCAAAATTCCCGCCATCGTTAAAATTTCGCCCCTCAAAGCCCGTGCCGAAATTTTTACCGCCGCTAGAGAGATTAAACGAGCCGGGCGAGATGTTTAAAATTTGCGCCACTAGGCTCTGATAGGACTCGGCGAGCACGGGACCGAGCGCTGCGGTAAATTCTTTGATCTCATTTAGCGCAGCCTCTTTTTGCACGGGGCGGGCGAGGTCATATTTTTTAGCGATCTGTCGAATTAGAAACTCCCCGCTCTCCATGCCGCTAGCATAAATTTGCTCTAGCTCGCGCACCTTGCCCGCGACTATCATATCCGCAGGATCGGCGCCTCCTCCGATTATAGCGACGCTTGAATCGATCTTGTTCAGGCACAAAAGCCGCGCCGATTTCATCGCCGCATTAACGCCCGCAGCGTCGCCGTCGAAGCTAAGCACGACGTTAAGCTCCGCACGCTTTATAAGCGGCAGATGAGCGGGCGTCAGCGCCGTGCCGAGCACCGCTACGGCGTTGTCGATGCCCGCTTGATGCAGCATGATGACGTCCATGTAGCCCTCGGTGATGATGAGGGTTTTTTTGGCGATCGCACTTTTTTTCGCGAGATCGAATGCGTAGAAAATTTTAGATTTATCAAACAGCGCGCACTGCGGCGAATTGACGTATTTAGCGGGATTATCGCTTATCGTGCGGCCGCCGAAGCCTACGAGCTTGCTTGCGTGGTTGTAGATCGGAAAGGTGATGCGCTCGATGAAGCTAGCGTAAAGCCCGCGCTCGTTTTGCTTCACCGCGCCCGCATTTAGCGCGTCTTGCGTCGGAATTTCTTCGTTTTGCAAAACTCTGATCGTCTGCGCGCTAGCTCCAGCGTAGCCAAGGCCGAATTTGCGGATGCTTTGTTCGCTTAGGCCGCGATCGTGCAGGTATTTCACGGCGGCGGGGTTTTGATAAAGGCAGCTTTGGTAGTAGGCGTTTAAAATCCCGAGCACCTTCTTCTCTTCGCTGCGCTCCTGGACTTTAGCGCCGGTGTATTGCAGCGCGAAATTATACATCCCCGCAAGCTTTTCGACCGCTTCGGGAAAGCTTATCTTTTCGTAATCTTGGATAAATTTAATCGCGTTGCCGCCTGCCTTGCACGAAAAGCAGTGAAAAATTCCAAGCTTGGAGCTCACGCTCATGCTCGGGTGCGAATCGTCGTGAAAGGGGCAGACGCCCACGAAATTTGCGCCGCTGCGCTTAAGCGGGATATATTTTTCTACGACGTCTACGATATCTACGGTAGCCAGCAGATTTTCTATGCTTTCGTTTTTAATCATAAGCGAAATTATACCCGCACTTTGCTATAATTGCCCTTTATTTTTGCGACGAGGTTTGATTTGGATAATTTTTTCTTAGACGATCGCGACCCGATTTTCGGGCTTATCATGCTGATAAGCATAATCTTGCTAGTGTCGATTCTAAGCTATATTTGGGGAGTTTTTTCTAAAAAAAACGAGAGGCAGAGCCTAGAGAATTTCATCAAAAAATTTGATACCCTAGACGCGCTTAGCTCGGAGCACAGAGCGCTTTTAGCAAGCCCGCAAATAGATATCCCTACGCTTGGGATTTTAGCTAGCTCTTTCGTCAAAAGCGGCGACTTCGAGCGCGCGATAGAAATTTATCTAATCGCGCTAAGTAAGGCTAGCGGCGGCGTGCAGAGGGAGTTTATCCTTACCAATCTCGGCATCGTATATTTCAAAGCGGGCTTTTTAGGGCGCGCCGAAGAGGTGTTTTTGCAGGCGCTGAAGCTACGCCCCAGAAACAAAGAGGCTCTTACGCATCTTACGGTGATTTATGAGCGGCTGAAGCGCTTTAATGAGGCGCTTGAGGTACTTGACGCGCTGCGCGAACAGGACGCCGAAGTATATGCTCAAAGCCAGTTCGAGCGCGCCCAGATCATCGCAAACGACGCCAATACGCCGTTTAATAAAAAGATCGCTAAAATTTCAAAGCTAAACTTCAAAGGCGCGGGGCGGTTTTGTATGGAGCTTTTTATCAAAAATAAAGAGCCTATGGAGGGCTTTGACCGCTTCCCGCCGATCGAGCAGGCTATCGATCTGATCTATGATTTCCCTGCGGCGGTAAATACGCAGGATGCGGAGTACAACGCGCTTTTTTACGCGCTCGGAAAAAACGATCAAAAGCCGCAGAGCGCGAGTAAAATTTTTGAGATCAACGCGCTTATGGCTATGAAAGACGCGGGCTTTGAGGACGCGGGGCTTAGCTTTAGCTACACCTGCGCGAAGTGCAAAAGCTCGGTGGGGCTTTTCTCGCACCGCTGTCCGGTCTGCTACGAGCTAGGTAGCATGGAGATCAGAGCGCAAATTTCGGAGAAAACCGGTGAAATCGGTCAAACTTTTTAGCGACGGCAGCTGCCTCGGAAACCCTGGAGCGGGCGGCTGGGCTTACATACTGCAATACGGCGACGCGATAAAAAAGGCAAGCGGCGCAGAAGCGATGACGACTAATAATCAAATGGAGTTAACAGCCGCTATAATGGGGCTTAGCGCGCTTAAGCAGCCCTGCCGCGTTGAGCTTTTTACCGATAGTGAATATGTCGTAAAGGCGATAAATTCCTGGCTCGCAAAGTGGGTCGTTACCGATTTTAAGGGTAAGAAAAACGCAGATCTGTGGCGCAGATACCTTTCGGCGGCGGCACCTCACGAGATCAGGGCCTCGTGGGTCAAAGGGCATGCGGGACATCCGCAAAACGAGGAGTGCGACGCTATGGCTCGCGCGGCTGCAGAAGCGATAAAGGGCTAAAATTCTGCGGCGAAGCTTGCGGTTGCGCGGATTTAGCATATATTCACCCGCGTTTGCTTTGCACGCAGAGCCGCTTCGGCGTAAATTTTATCGCCCGAAGCCGGTTTTAGTGAGTTTAGTTCACGCAATCGGGCTTCGGTGCGCTCTGTTTATTTGTGTCGTTCGCGCAAGCTCGCACTTATTTGTGCGTGGATTGGGTCTATGAGCGGACGAGCTTTGGCGGAAATTTCGTTAGCAGCGAGCAGGCTTTAGCGCGACTGTATTCGCGACGGGTCTGTTTTTGGCGAGGATTTCGTTTGCGACAAGTGAGCCTTAGCGCGGTTTGCGTTAGAATTGGCGGGCACGTTAAATTTTATTCGTCGCAGATCGTCGCTAGCGCGTTTCATTCGCCGCGTTAGCGCAAAGTTAGCGCAGATCCCGCTCGCATTCGTTTCGCTTGCGCAGGTTTGTTCGCGCCAGATGCCGTTTGCGTGCGAGCTGCCGCGGATTTCGTAGAATTTTATAATAAAGGGCAATAATGCAAAATTTAGAAAAATTACAAGAAAAACTGGGCTACAAATTTAAAAATTTAACCCACCTCAAGATCGCTCTTACGCACAAAAGCGCCAAAAACGGACACAACAACGAGAGGTTGGAATTTTTAGGCGATGCGGTGATGGATCTGATCGTGGGCGAGTATCTTTTCAAAAAATTTAGCAGCGACGAGGGCGATCTGAGCAAGCTGCGCGCCGCACTCGTGAACGAAAGCAGCTTCTCTAAATTTGCAAAATTTTTGGGCATCGGCGAGAACCTGAATATGTCGCTATCCGAGGAGCGCAACGGCGGACGCGAGAAGCCCTCGCTGCTTTCGGACGCATTTGAGGCGATAATGGGCGCCGTCTATCTTGAGAGCGGGCTGCAAAACACCGCCCGCATCGCGACTGCAATTTTAGAAATCCTCTATCCGCGCATCAGCTTTAACGAGCTCGTGCGAGATTACAAAACCGCGCTGCAAGAGCTCACGCAGGCAAAATTCGGCGTCACGCCCGAATATGTCCTTTTAGGCTCAAGCGGCCCCGATCACAAAAAAAGCTTCGAAATGGCGGCGCTTGTTGGCGGCAAGCGGCTCTCATCCGCCGTGGGAGCGAGCAAAAAAGAGGCCGAGCAAAAATGCGCACAAATCGCGCTCGAGCTTTTACAAAACGGCGCCTCGCACGGCACTAGCGCAACAAGTGGCGAGCAAGCAGCATGCGCTAGCGACGCACAAAACGGCGCGAACTGCGCTCAGAACGGCGAAAAAGGCTCACGAAGCGGCGGACGGGTACGGGGCAGCACAAAGAGCGAGAATAATAATCGAGGCGGCAAAAGAAGCGGGCGCGATACGGATAAACAAAGCAGCGGCGATCAAGGAGGCACGCTATGAACACCTTCGGCGAGAGATTGCGCCTTAGCACCTTCGGCGAGAGCCACGGCGCGGCGATCGGCGGCGTTTTGGACGGATTGCCGGCTGGCGTGGAGATCGAGCTTTCAAATATCCAAAGCGAGCTTGATCGCCGCAAGCCAGGCGGCAAATACGCTACGCCGCGCAAAGAAGTCGACGAGATCGAAATTTTAAGCGGGATTTTTGACGGACGCAGCACCGGCACGCCGATCGGATTTATCATCCGCAACGCAAACCAGCACTCGAAGGACTACGAAGATCTAAGGGATGTTTTCCGCCCCGCACACGCCGATTTTACATATTTTGCCAAATACGGACTGCGCGATTACCGAGGCGGCGGGCGGGCAAGCGCGCGCGAAACCGCCGTGCGCGTGGCCGCGGGAGCGTTTGCACAAATCCTGCTAGATCACTTTAAAATTTCCGTAAAAAGCGGAATTTACGGCGTGGGCGAAATTTACGCGGGAAATTTAGACTTCGACTTTGCGCAAAACAGCGAAATTTTCGCGCTCGATCCCGCTGTGGAGGACGCGCAGAAGGAGCTAATTCTAAGCGTCAAAAATGCGGGCGATAGCATCGGCGGCTGCGTGCTGACGCGCATTACGGGCGTGCCTGCGGGGCTCGGCGAGCCGCTGTATGGTAAGCTCGATGCGACGCTTGCGGGCGCGCTGATGGGCATAAACGGCGTAAAGGCCGTGCAGATCGGCGCCGGAGTGAAGGCAAGCACGCTAAAAGGCAGCGAGAATAACGATTTCATGCACGCTAGCAAGAATGCGATCCATACCAACGGCGGCAAGATCGGCGCAAATTTCGCGAGCAACAACGCAGGCGGGATCTTAGGCGGCATAAGTAGCGGCGCGCCGATCGAGATTGCGACGCATTTTAAGCCCACTCCGAGCATTTTCATGGCGCAGCATAGCGTCGACGTGTGCGGCGCGGACGCGGTCTGCGAGCTGCGCGGGCGGCACGATCCGTGTATCGCCGTGCGCGGCAGCGTCGTAGCTACCGCAATGGCGCGGCTGGCGATCGCCGATGCGCTGCTGCTAAACGCGAGCACGACGCTGGGGAATTTAAAGCGAATTTACGGCGAGGATTAAATTTAGACGGGCGGTGCGGCGAAATTTTGCGAAATTTAATGAAATTTCAAGGGCCGAGCGATGAAATTCTCGCGAGCGAGGCGGACAAATTTTAAATTTACGCGGTAAGCCTATCGCGACAAGGAGAGCAAAATGAGACTTGAGCGTATCGGCGAGGACTCGGCGCTGATCGCGCGCATAGAGGCGATCAACGTCGCGGCGTTCCCCGAAATCGAGCGTATCAGCATAAAAAATTTCTTAAAAATGTCGCGCAAAGGACAGCTTGAAATCGCGGCGATTTTCGAGGATTTTAGCGCCCTGGGCGGCGGCGCGGCTGACAAAAAATCTAATGCGACGAGTAAAAAATCCAGCTCGGAAAGTAAAAATCCCGGCGCAGCGAGTGAAAATTTATGCGCGCCGAAACAAGATTTTTGCGCGGTAAAGCAAGATTGCGACGAAGCAAGCCAAAATCGTGGTGCTGCAGGTAAAAATTCCGATGCGGATAACCGCGGCGCGGCAGAATTAGCCTCTTTGAGTTCCGAAAATCGCGGCGCGGCAGATAAAAAATCTAATGCGACGTGTGAAAAATCCAGCTTGAAAAGTAAAAATCCCAGCGCGGCGACAGGCAAAAATTCAAACGCGGCGGCGCAAAATTTAAGCGGCGAGGAGCTGGTTGGCTTTTTCGTCTATAGAACCGAACAAACCTACAAGCGCGCGATTTCGCACCACAAACAGCCGCTGCCGCGCCTAAATACGGATAAAATTTTAAGATCCAAAGCCCATAGCGGCGCGGAATTTGACGGCGCAGAGGATGAAATTTTAGGGGGTGAAATTTCATCAAGCGCCGCAGAGGGCAAAATTTCGTCAGGTACTGCAGAAAACGAAATTTCGCGCTACGATGAGAGTGAAATTCCAAGCGGCGGGGGGAGCGGGATTTTTTACGTGGCTTACCTCGGCATCGATGCGAAATTTCGCGGGCTGGGGGTTGGCTCAAGGCTACTCGCGCTCATCGCCAAGCAAAATCCGCGCGCGCAAATCGTCCTTGACGTCGAGCCGCCGCACGAGGACGCG
>NZ_CALHIK010000025.1 GCF_938030785.1 uncultured Campylobacter sp. | reverse complement strand
TTTAAATGAAAATTTTTATCTGAATGAATAAAATTTCAACTTAGTTTTATTTTTTTGGCAATACAATAACGTAAATTTTTCCGCAAGGCTTAAGATATGATTAGCGGTTTATTCGTGGGTATCGCCTTTGGCGTCTTGCTTCAAAGAACTCAATTCTGCTTCAATTCAGGCTTTCAAAACATATTTTTACAAAAAAATTTCCGCTTTCTCGCCGCCCTTTTGATCGCCGTGAGCATCCAAGCCGTGGGCTTTTTCGTGCTTGCTCACTTCGGGCTTATCCGGATTCCGGATCACAAAGTGCCGATTTTAGCGACGCTTATCGGCGGATTTTTGCTCGGGCTGGGGATGGTTATCTGCGGATACTGCGCGAGCGAAAGCTGGGTCAGGACGGGCGAAGGAGGGGTTGCGCCGCTTTTGGTGCTGCTTGCGTTTTCAATCACGATGGCTTGCGGATACTCGGGCCCGCTAAGGCGGCCGCTCGGCGCGCTTAGCGAGCAAACTCTGCAGGCAAGCAGCGTCCAGGAGCTTCTTAAAATTTCGCCGTGGGCGCTGGTAGCGGCTTTGATCCTCATAACAGCGGTTGCGGTTAAAATTTCGCTCTCGCAAAAGCAGCCCGCTCCCGCCCCCGCGCACCGTCTTCGCGGCGCGGCATACGTACTGTTTGAGAAAAAATTTCATCTCTTCCTAGGCGCCGTGCTGATCGGTCTTTTGGGCGTTTTAGCCTGGTATCTCAGCGCGCAAACCGGCAGGCAGTTCGGCTTTAGCGTCGCAGTGCCCAGCGCGAACGTCATGGAGTATCTCGTGACGGGGCAGGACGGATATCTGAATTGGGGCAGCCTCTTTGCGGTGGGGATTTTGGCGGGCTCCTTTGTAAGCGCTCTTTTGTCGGGCGGGCTTGAGCTGAAGTCGTTGCCCGCAAACGAGTATCCAAAGCGCGTTTTCGGCGGCTTTTTGATGGGTATAGGCGCCGTTTTAACCGGAGGCTGCACCGTCGCGAACTGCTTGGTATCGGTGGCCTATTTTTCGATACAGGGCTGGCTCGCGACCTTTATGATACTACTTGGCTGCGCAGTCGCGACGAAATTCTGTAAACCGAGTTCTTGCCAAGCTTAAAAGTAAATTTAGCCGTTTTAAAATTTTATTGCAGCTCCAAATAAATCCTAGCGGATAATCAAAAAAGCAAGCCATAAATCCGCCGCCCTTAAGATTCCGTCGCGGATAAAATTTAAAGCTTCTTGCGCTTTAAAAATATATCTGCTGCGCCTAAATTTAGCCGCCGCTTCGCAAAACCTAGCAAATTCCATCGGGTTTGCGAAGCATTTAAATTTTTAAGCAATAAATATGTAAAATTAGCGAAATTTGATAATTCCAAAGGACGAAAAATGGCAAAAGTTATGAAAACTATGGACGGAAACGAGGCGGCGGCTTACGTCTCATACGCCTTCACCGAGGTCGCGGGCATCTATCCGATCACGCCTAGCTCGCCGATGGCGGATTACACCGATATTTGGGCGTCGCAGGGCAAGAAAAACCTCTTCGGCATGCCCGTTAAAGTAGTTGAGATGCAAAGCGAGGGCGGTGCGGCGGGCACCGTGCACGGCTCACTCCAAGCGGGTGCGCTTACGACGACATACACCGCATCGCAGGGGCTTTTGCTAAAAATTCCAAACATGTATAAGATCGCAGGTCAGATGCTTCCGGGCGTCATTCACGTCGCGGCGCGCGCGCTTGCGGCGCAGGCGCTCTCTATCTTCGGCGATCATCAAGACGTCTATGCCTGTCGCCAGAGCGGCTTTGCGATGCTCGCAAGCGACAGCGTGCAGGAGGTGATGGATCTGGGCGGTATCGCACATCTTGCGGCGATTAAGGGGCGAGTGCCGTTTTTGCACTTTTTCGACGGATTTCGCACGAGCCATGAAATTCAAAAGATCGAGGTGATGGACTATGCCGAGTTTGATCGCCTGCTGGATCGCGAGGCCGTGCGTAAATTTAGAGAGGACGCGCTAAGCTCCGAGCATCCTAAAACTCGCGGCACGGCCCAAAACGACGACGTGTATTTTCAGACACGCGAGCTAACCAATAAATTTTACGACGCGCTTCCGGACATCGTCGCGGAGTATATGAGCGAAATTTCAAAGATCACGGGGCGGTCGTACGCGCCTTTCGTCTATTACGGCGCAAGCGAGCCGCAGCGCGTGATCGTCGCGATGGGCTCGGTCAATCAAGCCCTTGAAGAGGTGGTCGATCATCTAAACGCGAAGGGCGAGAAGGTAGGCGTGCTAAAAGTGCACCTCTACAGGCCTTTTAGCCTCAAATATCTCTTCGCCGCGATGCCTAAAAGCGTGCGTAAAATCGCCGTGCTCGACCGCACGAAGGAGCCGGGCAGCCTCGGCGAGCCGCTGTATTTGGATATAAAGGCCGCATTTTACGGGCGCGCGGACGCCCCGCTCATCGTGGGCGGCAGGTATGGCCTAAGCTCCAAAGACGTCGATCCCGCGCAGCTAATCGCCGTGTATGAAAATTTAAAGGCGGACGAGCCTAAAAACGGCTTTACGATCGGCATCGACGACGACGTGACGCATCTGTCGCTACCCGTGGGAGATAAAATTTCGCTAGGCTACGAGGATGAGATCGAGTGCTTGTTTTATGGCCTCGGCGCGGACGGCACCGTGGGCGCGAATAAAAATTCCGTCAAAATAATCGGCGATAAAACCGATCTTTACGCGCAGGCGTATTTTGCCTACGACAGCAAAAAATCGGGCGGCTACACGCGCTCGCACCTGCGCTTCGGCAAAAGACCGATCCGCTCGACCTATCTCGTCTCAAATCCGCATTTCGTCGCCTGCTCGGTCGCCGCGTATCTGGACATCTACGATGTCATCGGGGGCATCCGCGAAGGAGGCACCTTCCTTTTAAATTCCATCTGGGATGCCGAGCAGACGGCGGCAAAGCTTCCGAACAAGGTCAAAAAAATTCTAGCCCAAAGACGGGTAAAATTTTACATTCTAAACGCCACCAAGCTAGCGCACGAGATAGGGCTTGGAGGCCGCACCAATACGATCATGCAATCGGCGTTTTTCAAGCTTAGCGGCATCATTCCGTTCGAGCAGGCGCAAAGCTATATGAAAGAATACGCCAAGAAAACCTACGCCAAAAAGGGCGAGGCGGTCGTGGCTATGAACTGCGACGCGATCGATAGGGGCGCGGACGCTTTGGTACAGGTAGCGATCGATCCTGCGTGGGTAAATTTAAAAGATGACGCGGCGGATACGAACGATAAATACAAAGGCGACGAATTTATAGAAAAGATCGTAAAGCCGATAAACGCAGCGCGCGGCGATAGCTTGCCGGTGTCGGCGTTTTTAGGGCACGAGGACGGCGGGTTCGACGCAGGCAGCACGCGATTTGAAAAGCGCGGCGTAGGCGTCATGGTGCCTAAATGGATCGAGCAAAACTGTATCCAGTGCAACCAGTGCGCCTTCGTCTGCCCTCACGCCGTAATCAGAGCGTTTTTACTAGACGAAAAGGACGAGGCTGCCGCTCCTTTAAATTTAAAAGATCACCTGTTAGAAGCCAAGGGCAAGGAGCTGAAGGGGCTAAAATATAAGATCCAAGTAAGCCCGCTTGATTGCACGGGCTGCGCGCTTTGCGCCGAAAACTGCCCGAGCAAGGAAAAATCGCTCGTCATGGTGCCGCTTGAAGAAGAACTCGCAAAGGGCGAGCAAGAAAGCGCAGACTTTTTATTCGAGCACGTAAGATACAAAGACGATTTGATGGACAGATCAAGCGTCAAGGGCGTGGGCTTTGCCCGCCCGTATTTTGAATTTCACGGCGCGTGCCCCGGATGCGGCGAAACGCCGTACATCACGCTGATCACGCGACTTTTCGGCGATCATATGATCGTAGCCAATGCCACGGGCTGTAGCTCGATCTACGGCGGATCGGCGCCTTCGATGCCGTACCGCAAGGACGAGAACGGCCGCGGCGTCGCGTGGGCGAACTCGCTTTTTGAGGATAACGCCGAGTTTGGGCTGGGAATGAAGATCGCAAACGAGACGCTGCGCCATAAGATCGAGGATCTTATGCTGGGCTCGCTCTCAAGCGTGCCAAACGCGCTAAAGGCTCTTTATCACGACTGGATCGAAAACAGAAACGATACGCTAAAATCCGCTCAGATCAGAGATAGGCTGGTGCCGCTACTAGAACAAAATTTGGACGCGCTGGGGGTTCGTGAAATTTTAGAACTAAAGCAGTATCTAAACAAAAAATCGCAATGGATCATCGGCGGCGACGGTTGGGCTTACGACATCGGCTACGGCGGACTTGATCACGTGCTGGCTACCGGCGAAGACGTAAACGTGCTGGTGCTAGATACGGAGGTTTACTCAAACACCGGCGGGCAAAGCTCCAAAGCTAGCCGCCGCGGCTCGATCGCGCAGTTTACCGCAGGCGGTAAGGCGGTGCAGAAAAAAGATCTCGGTCAGATCGCGATGACATACGGCAACATATTCGTCGCGCAGGTAAATTCCAACGCAAATCAAGCCGCGACGCTAAAAGCGATCATGGCGGCGGAGGCTTACCCAGGGCCTAGCCTTATCATCGCGTATTCGCCGTGTATCGCGCACGGCATCAAAGGCGGCATGGGCAGCTCCGGCGATCAAGCCGAGCTTGCGAGCAAATGCGGCTATTGGCCGACCTACACCTTCGATCCGCGGCTTGCGGCGGAGGGCAAAAATCCGCTCAAAATTTCATCCAAAGAGCCGGACTGGAGCCTTTATGAGGAATTTTTGCTAAACGAAGTGCGCTACAACGCGCTTAAAAAGATCGATCCGGAGCACGCGGGCAAGCTTTATGAAGCAAATAAAGCCGACGCGATGAGACGCTACCGCCAGCTCAAACGGCTTGCGAATGCCGATTTCGGCGATGAAATTTAGACTTTGATCTCTCGGGCACGCTTTGCCCGAGCCGTTTTTTTGACAGCGGGGTCGCTTATGCGCTCCGCCGCCGCTCGCTGCTAGATTACACAAACCCTACCGCGTGGCTAAATTTTAAATTTAGCCACGTATGATTTGGCTCCGAGATAAAATTTAAAATTTTAAATTGCAAAATCAACCCCTTTAATTTATGGATAAAATTTCGCCGATAAAATTTTCCACAGCGTTTGCTTTCTGTAGTTAATTACGCCCAATGGGCTTCTGCTTTTATCTTTTCGGCTTGTTAAAATTTTAAATACAGCCCGCTAAATTTTATACGCATTATCAGTTAAATTTAATCTTTCTCTGTTATAATAACGAATATCAATCATAAAAGGGGATGAAATGAACGTTTTGGTCATAGGGGCGGACGAGATTACGCCCATTAAGGCGGTTTTAAAGGACCTTGGCGCGAGCAACATCGAGCACTGGGACGCACGAAACGAAAATCGCGTAAATCGCAAGCCGATCCCGCAGGATACGGAGTGCGTCGTGATGCTTACGAGCTTTTTGAACCACAATACGATGAAAAAGATCAAAGGCGAAGTCAAAAAGCGCAAAATCCCGCTCGTATGCGCTAAAAGAAGCGTCAGCTGCGTGTTTTGCGAGTATTGCAAGGTTTTCAATCTAAATCAAGAATTTAACTGTTCCGTCGGCGAAAACGAATAATTTGGCGCTGCTTAGTAGCAAAGCGTGCATTCTGCAAAGAGTGTAAAATTTCATAAACGCCAATGTACTCTGCTGCTAAAATTTTACAAAAACGAAACCTAGCCAAAAGAGCGGAATATGAGCAAGAAAACGAGCGACCGAAAAGACTGCGCAAACGACGAAACCCGCGAAGTAAAAGATAGCAAAATGCACGGCGAGCTAAAAAGCCGAGAGGTAAGCGGCGAGATAGACGGTGGAGCGCAAAATTTTTGGCAGCGAGGCGAGCTTTTCGGCTTTGACGCGGATGGACGCGAGATCGCTTCAGAGCCGTTTTGTAGCCTTCCTCGGCCCGCTCGCGCAAAGGCGATGCTCACGCTTTATAATTTTAGCGTTAATGCGGATTATAGAATTCTGCCCGCAAATTTAAAGGGCGCTTCGCAGTTTCGAGCGGCATTTTTAAATTTTATCGCTTCCGAACTTAGGCGCGGTGCTCGCAAAATTTACCGCTTCAAGCCCGCCGTGAAATTCCGCGCGGCGGATAATGCGATAATCTTTGCCTATCTGCGCGACATGCCGCTGCCCGCATTTGCCGCCAAGCCCGCTTATAAGCTAGCTCGCGTGATCGTGAGCTTGCGTAGCGGCGTGCTGCTAAATGCCGGCGAGGCGTTTAGCGATTTTGTGTTTTCAAAGATCGCGCTGCGAAATACAGGCGCAGAGATTGAGCTTAAAAATGAACTCATCATCGTGCGAAAAAACGGATTTTCGCTCGGAGTGATAGCAAATTTCAGATCGATGCTCGTTTCAAATCCTATGCTTTATGATAATGATATAAAAAAAGCGCTAGAGCTTTGCCGCGGAGCAAACCTCGATGCCGTGTATCTTGTCTATCCAAAAAATGAAAATTTTAACCGCCACGTCGAGATAAAAAGCGAATGCTTTAAGGGAAATTTCATTATGAAATTAGTACCATACAAGCTCACCGACAAAATTTATTAAAAGGATCACAAATGGTTGGAATTATTTTTGGAAGCTCGATGGGCAATACCGAAGACGCTGCGAAGCTGATCTCGGAAAAGCTCGGCATCGAAAATGAGCTAAAAAACGTCGCGGATATCGCGCCTGCTGACCTGGACAAATACACCGCGCTCGTAATCGGAAGCTCTACGTGGAACGACGGCGAGCTGCAAGACGACTGGGCGGGCTTTGATTTTTCGGCTCTTAACGTAGCGGGCAAGACCGTCGCGATTTTCGGTATGGGCGACAGCTCGAGCTACAGCGATGCGTATTGCAACGCAATGGGCGAGCTATATGAAAATTTCAAAAAAGCGGGCGCAAAGATCGTAGGTGCGGTATCTACCGACGGATACGAGTTCGACGAGAGCAAGGCCGTAGTGGACGGCAAATTTGTAGGTCTTGCGCTAGACAACGACAACCAAAGCGACCTCACCGAGAGCCGCATCGAGGCGTGGGTGGCACAGATCGCTCCCGAGCTTAAATAACTCCCTTTAAATTTGCCGTGAAGCGCCTGCTTCGCGGCTCTTTCATCTTTTTTAAAATCATTAAAATTTAGACCTATCTGAAATTTAGACTTTGCCGGCTTTGGTTAAATTTAAACGGCCTGGGCTTTGAAATTTTAAAATTTATAATCTTCGCGGTGAATGAAATTATCTTTTAAATTTAGCTGCGCGATACCTTGCGCTAGCGTAAATGCACGCTGACTTGGAGGCGCACATAGCCCGCGAGTGGATAAAATTTAAGCCGCTGTTATGGCGGAAGGACGAAGCTGGGAGTTTGCGTCGCGGTTTATAAGCCTCATCGGCGAACGCTCGAAAATAAAATTTGCAAATTT
>NZ_CALHIK010000024.1 GCF_938030785.1 uncultured Campylobacter sp. | reverse complement strand
TCCTTGAGCTGCCTATTTAGCGCGGCTAGCATTCGCACGCTGCGCGGCGAGCTCTCGTGTAGCGCAAGCAGTACCGCCGCCTCGTCCGTGCGCAGCCCGCAGCCTAGAAGCGCGCCCGCGCTTAGATATTTTTTGATCAGCTTTTGCGCCGCGGCGTCGCTTAGCACGGCTTTGTATTTGGGCGCGATCCTGCCCGGCTCGCTTACGATTTTTGGGTTTACGAACTGCCACGAGCCGAAGCTCTCGTCGCATTTGCCGTGGATGAAAAATTTTTTGCCGCGCTTAAAGGCGCCGAAGTGCCAGCTTTTGGCGTTGAAGATGACGATTTTGATCTCGCGCTCCCAGCTGAGGCAGTGCGCCGTGACGATGAGCATCGAGCCACGCCTGTGCTGGAAGAGGCACTCGACCTCCGCCGTGTTCTCGCCCGCGCAGGGCGCGTCTCTGACGCTTAGATCGTCGAAGCTTTTGGGCAGAAGCAGCGCCAGATCCAAAAGCGTCGTAATGCCCGCCTTTTGCAGCGTCGCCGCGTCTTTTGCTTCAAAAATCAATTTCATCCTTTAAATTTGATAGGCGCTTAAGCCCTCGCGCTGCAAAATTTTATGCGCCGCAGCGGAATCGTCCGCCTAAATTTGATCAAAATTTTACGCGCCGCATCGAACGCTTGCTTAAATTTGCTCGAAATTTCGTTATTGCGGCAAATTTACTCGCCGGCTGCGCCTGTAAATTTTACTCGTTTGCACGTGTTTTGTCTGGCAGCCGTGTTTTTGCGGCGTGCACCGGGTTTTAAAAACAGAGTGCGATCGCTTGAAATTTCACGGCGCGATTTGCGAACCGCAAAAATTCAATTACGGCAGCCGCCACCGCGCGCCTTTTTAAATTTCGCGGCGCGGCTTGCAAACGGCTTGTGAAATCGGGCTTTGTTTTTGCGCACTGAAATTTTACCGAGCCGCGCACGGCGCCTTTAAATTTAGCCGCCCCTATAAGGCTCGTAAATTTAATCGCTCCTGCAAAGCCCTGCAAATTTTAACGCGACGTAGGCGCGGCTTTAAATTTAAACGCACAAGCTGTCCGTAAACAGAGCGCAAAAGTAAAATTTAGCGCCGTCCGCGCCGCTTTATAAATTTTAAAATTTAGCTCAATTTACGCCGATCGCGGAGATACGCGCCGCGACGGGCTAAATTTTAAGCCCTTTTTTCGCGGCCGCCTCGTCGCAAATGACGGAAAAGCTTAGATTCATGATCTCGTCGTGCGATCTGATGAAATCGTTGAGCGCCCCGAGTTTTAGCGTCTCGATGCGCTTTAAATTTCGCTCGAACTCGCCGAATGCGTAGCCCTTATAATACTCGCTCTGTGCGATCGCCGCTCGCTTAAACATCGTCTCTTTTTGCAGCACGGCGCTTCCGATTAGGAATTTTTTAGCGCTTTTCAGCTCCGCTTCGCTCACGCCAGATGCGATAAATTTTGCGATCTCCTCTTTTACGAGGGCGGTGGCGTTTTGCAAATTTTCGTTTTTGGTCTGCAGATAGCCCCAAAACTCGCGACGGCTAAGCTCGAAATCGCCGCGCGCATAGACCGAGTACGCAAGCCCGTGCTTAACGCGGATGCGCTCCATCAGCCTGCTACCGAATCCGCTACTTCCAAGCACGAAAAGCGCGGTGTTTGCGATGAACTCCTGCTCCTTTGGCAGCGTAAATGGCGCGCCGAAGTAGATGTAGGCCTGCTGCGTCTGCTCTTTTTGGATCTTTATTTTTTTCGCATCGCTCGGCGTGAAAAACGGCAGCTCGCGCTTTTCTCCGCTTGCAAAAAGGCTCAAAATTTCCGCGATTTTCGGGTTTTTATCGCTCACGTCGCCGCATAAAACGACGTATAAATTCTCTAAACTCAGCGAGGAGAAAAACTCCCGCACATCCTTCATCGTGATCCGCTCTATGCTCGCCTCGTCGCCTATGAGCGGCCGCTCGAGCCTCGTGCGCGGATACAGAAGCGCTTTTAGGTTGCACGTCGCGATGTAATCAAACTCGCTTTTTAGCACAGCGATCTCGCCTATGGTTTGCATTTTTAGCTTTTCGAGCACCGAGGGTGTTAAATTTGGCTCACTAAGCAGTTCTCGTAGCATATCTAGGCCGAAATCGAAGTGCTCTTTTAGGCAGTTTAGCTGGATACCGAAAGTTTCAAAATTGCTCGCAGCGCTGATCTCGACCGCGCGGATATCGAGCTTGCGGTGGAATTCGCTCACCCCTAGCGTCTTTGAGCCCTCGCCCAAAACGCCCGCGCAGATGCGCGCAAGCCCCGCTATCTTCTCGCTCACCGCGCCGCTTGCTTTAAAAATTAACTTGAAGCTCGCCACCGGCAGCGAATCGTCGAACTGATACAAAAAGTCGATTTTAGCGCTCTTGCCGTCTTTGGTTTTAAGTGAAATCTCTTTTTTTTCCATCGTTTTCCTTTATAAAATTTTTAAATTTCATCGTTCTTGCAGGCGCGGTTTTAAAATTTTGACGCAGCCAGGCCGCCTTTAAAATTTGCGCCGGGCTAGTTTTTGAAATTTCGCGCCAAGGCAGTTTTGCCCGTCCTGCTTAAAATTTTAAAATTTAATCGCGCCGCACGTTTTGTAAAATTTCAGCGCCC
>NZ_CALHIK010000023.1 GCF_938030785.1 uncultured Campylobacter sp. | reverse complement strand
TAAATTTACGCATTGAAAGGAAAAGTATGAAACGATTAGAGGGCAAAACCGCCGTAATCACTGGTGGAAGCGACGGAATAGGGCTTGGCATCGCAAAGTGTTTTGCCGAAGAGGGCGCAAATTTGATCCTGCTCGGCAGAAGCGAGGAGAAATTAAAAATCGCACAGGAGAACCTAGGCGGTTATGGCGTGAAAGCTTACGCGATAGAGGCGGATTTGGCGCAAAGCAAAACGATAAAAGGCCTTTGCGAGCGCATTTTAGCGCAATCTCCTAAGATAGATATCCTTGTAAATAACGCCGGACTGGGAAAATTCGTACCCTTTGAGGCGACCGACGAAGCGCTGCTGGATGCTCATCTAAACCTAAACGTCAAAGCGCCCTATCTGCTTACTCAGGGGCTTTTGGGCGCGCTTGCGGCTAGCAAGGGCTGCGTGATCAATATCTCGTCGTATTTCGCAAACAGAATGCTCGTGGGGCGCACCACGACGGCGTATTCGATCACCAAAGGCGCGCTAAATTCTTTCACCAAATCGCTTGCCTTCGAGGTCGGCAAACTCGGCATTCGCGTCAACGCCATAGCGCCCGGAAGCGTGCTGACGCCGCAGTTTGAGCGAAATTTAAGCGCGCTTAGTCCGCAGGGGCGCGAGGCATTTGAGCAGATGGTGCAAAATATCTATCCGCTCGGCAAAATCGGCAGCGCGCAGGACATCGGCGAGGCGGCGGTGTTTTTGGCTTCGGATGCGGCGAAGTGGGTCAGCGGCGCGATATTTGCGATAGACGGCGGACTTACGACGAATTAGCCGCGACCGGGCGGAATTTTGGGCGCGGGTTTTGAAATATAAAATTTTACAGAAGCGAATTCCGCCTCGAGAAATTTTACTCGTAGAATTCGCAGCGGCAAATTTGCAACGAAATTTAGCCGCGTAGAATTTTACGGCGACGAATACTGCGCGTGAAATTTCGCAGCGAAGAAAACGCAGAATTCCGCAAGCTGCGCGAATTACAACGCAAATTTTAAAATTTTCATTGTAAAATTTTGCAGCGTGCGGTTTGGGCGGAATCTCGCGGCGCAAAATTTGAAGCTGCGATAAAACGGTGTCTGCGGGGTTAAATTTAAAAAGCGGCGCCGGCAGCCGGCTTGAGATAATTAGAAATTAAACGAGATTGGAGAGGGTTTGAGGGTTTTGTTTCTAGCGATTTTAGCGGTGTTTTTGCTCTCTTGCGCGGCGCTATTTAGCTCGTGCGCGGCTCCGCTGGCGCCCGCTGGCAATGCGCTTAGCGTGTATGACATCTACTCCGTAGCGCGCGACCGCCGCAGCGTCAGCGAGGTCGCTAGCGACAAGCTCATCCAGACTAAAATTCAAAGCAAAATTCTATTTACCAAAGGCCTTAGCAGCTGGGATCTGGAGGTCGAGTGCTTCTACGGCGAGGTCTATCTCATCGGGCTGCTGGATAGCGAAGCGATGCGCGAGCCGCTGCTTGCTTTAGCTAGACAAACCGAAGGCGTGCGGCGCGTGCATACCTATCTGCGCGTCAAAAAGCCCGAATATCCGTGCAATTCGTTTGAAATTTTTACAAATTTAAAGAAAAATCTCTTTTCCGATACCGACGTTTCGGGCACTGCGGTGCGCGTGGCGATCGTGGGCTGCGACGTGGTATTTAGCGGCGTGGTGAGCGACATCGAGCACGAAAAGCACGCGATCTGGTATGCGACGCACGCGCCCGGGGTGCAGGACGTGTATTCGTTCCTGCGCGTAATAAAGGAGTAGGAGCTTTGCGGTTAATTTTAACCGCTTCGGCACGGCAAATTTAACCGCTTGCAGCGAGTTAAATTTAAAAAGATACGCGCTCGGTTCATTCGGCTTGCGTGCGAAGCGTCGGTGCGTATAAAATTATAAATTTAGGCGCGCAAGATAATGTGGAATTTTAAAATTTGGCTCACGAGCGAGAGCATTAAGTAAATTTAAAGCCGCCTCAGACGATAATTTCGCAGATAAAATTTACGCCGTGAGCGCTCGCCAAAAAGTAGCACCGGCGTGCCGATAAAAAGCGCGCCGTGTTTAAGTGGCGGCTAAATCAAAAGCGCACGCGAGAGCTAAATTTATAGCGCTGCGTTTTTAAAGGCGTTAAATTTAAAGCGAGCCGCCGAGCTAAATTTAAACGTAACGCGTGCATTGCGAGCTAAAATGAGCTAAATTCAAAATCGCGCTGCCGTTATCGGCGAAATTTCAGCGCCATGGCGCAAAAGCTCGCGCTAAAATATACGATCAAAATGCCCTAAAGGGCGCAAAATTCAGTAAATTTAAGGAGAGAAAATGAGCCAAAGCCAAAAATGTACGCACCAAACCGCGTGCGAGCTGCCTAACGTGAGGCTTATCAAGCACCCGCTGATCGAGCATAAGCTCACGATCCTGCGCGATCGGGGGACCGATCCGTTTCAGTTCCGCATGCTCGTCGATGAGATCAGCTACCTGATGATGTTCGAGGCGACGCGCGATCTGGCGCTGCGCGAGGTAAGCGTGCATACGCCCGTGGCACAAACCGCCGCATATAAGCTCGCCACAAAGATCATGATCTGCCCGATTTTGCGCGCCGCGCTGGGGATGCTGGATAGCGTTTTCAAGCTCATACCGGACGCTAGCGTGGGATTTTTAGGCTTTCAGCGCGACGAAAAGACCGCTCAGGCAGAGTTTTTTTACGCCAAACTGCCCGCAGACGCCGCAGAACGCACCGTAATCATCATCGATCCGATGTTTGCGACCGGCGGCACGGCGATCGATGCGGTGAAATTTTTGCTGCAAAACGGCGTTAAAAGGATCAAATTTATCTCCATCATCGCAGCGCCCGAGGGGCTTCATAAATTTAGCGAGATCTACCCGCAGGTCGAGGTTTTCACCGCGGCGATCGACGAGAGATTAAACGAGCAAAAATATATCGTGCCGGGCCTCGGAGACGCGGGAGATAGGGTGTTTAATACG
>NZ_CALHIK010000022.1 GCF_938030785.1 uncultured Campylobacter sp. | reverse complement strand
CTAACCTAAATTAAATTTTACATTTGCTATAATCGCGAAATTTTAAGGAAGGTAAATGGATATTTTTGAAGGCAGCCCAAGAAAGAAATTTTTTGAAATTTTATCTGCTGCAAGCCCTACTTTAGTGCAAAACGAGATCGAAGAAGCTCTAATCCGCCTCATCGCCTGTGAGCGACTCTGCGAAGCGCGCGGCATTAGCGAGCGCGAGATCGAAAGCTTCATCGCGCAGCAGGATCTACAAGACGAGCTAAACGACAAATTTTTGCAGATGAGCGGAAATATCCTAAGTAACAACGAATAATGCAAGATCAAATTGATTTAATTATGAAAAGCTTCATCGCAGATTGCGGATACGCGCCCGCTAGCGAGATGTTTGACAGGCTAAACCCAGGCAAAAAACTGCGCTCCAGGCTGCTGCTAAATATCGCGCAAAAGGATGAAAGATCGCTACGCTTGTGCGCGATCATCGAGCTCATTCAAGCCGCAAGCCTGCTGCACGACGACGTCATCGACGAAAGCTCGGTGCGCCGCGGCAAGCCCTCGATCAACGCCACCTACGGCTCCAAAAACGCCGTGATGCTGGGCGACATACTCTATTCTAAGGCGTATTTCGAGCTTAGCAAATTTGAAAGCCGCATCGCCGCCGCGCTTTCGGGCGCCGTCACGAAGCTTGCTGTGGGCGAGCTGATGGATGTTAGCTTAAGCAACGATTTCAACGACGATGCGAGCAAATATCTGCAAATGATCTATCTAAAAACCTCCGCTCTCATAGAGGAGGTCGCGCGCTGCGGGGCGTTTCTGAAATTCGGCGGCGCGGAAAATCGCGGCGAAATTTTAGATATTAGCGGCGCAAAAAACGAGGACGGGAATCCAAACGCCACGAAAGATAACGATAAAATTTCAAGCGCGAGCGCAAAATTTGGCGAATACGGCAAAAACCTTGGGCTTGCTTTTCAGATCATCGACGACATCTTAGACGTGACGCAAAGCTCAGAAGCGCTCGGTAAGCCGAGCTTGAGCGATTT
Organism: uncultured Campylobacter sp.; assembly: GCF_938030785.1. GTDB lineage: Bacteria > Campylobacterota > Campylobacteria > Campylobacterales > Campylobacteraceae > Campylobacter_B. Next base: position 3,378 of record NZ_CALHIK010000022.1, on the reverse strand, counting down.
TGCGGAGGGTAAAACCACCCTGCCCTACATCTATTTGTATGAAAATTTAGATGATGCGCAGCGGCAAAAGCTAAAAACGTTTTTTAAGAAACAGCTTCGTCAGAGCGAAATTTCATGGATCAAGACGAAATTTAGCGAGCACGGCATCATCGAGCGCTGTATAAACGAAGCTCGCGCCTACGGACAGAAGGCGCTTGAAGCCGTGGCGGAATTTAAAAACGACAAGCTGGAGCAAATCGTGCGAGATATGATAGATAGGGAGTTTTGATGGCGTATATGAGCGTGAGCTTCACCCATAAAAACACGGACATCACGGTTCGCGAGAAACTTTCGTTTTCAAACGACGTGCGCAAGAAAGAAATTTTGCGCCTTTTGGCTTCAAACTCCGCGATAGAGGAGTGTTTGGTGCTAAGCACCTGCAACCGCGTAGAAATTTTTACCGCGGTGGACGACTTCAAAGTGGCTAGCAAATTCGTGCTTTTAGCGCTTTCGCGCGTAAGCGGCGTGAGCTACGACGAGTTAGCCGAGCGCGCCGATATTTACGAGGATTACGGCGCGATACACCACCTTTTCGCCGTCGCAGCCTCTCTTGACAGCCTCGTAGTGGGCGAGACGCAGATCGTAGGCCAACTTAAAGACGCCTTTAAATTTGCCAAACAAAACTCCCACGCGGGCGCGCAGATCGCAAGAGCGATAGATGAAGCACTAAAATGCGCGGCTCGTATCCGCAACCAGACCGAAATTTCAAAAAACCCGATCTCGGTCTCAAGCGTCGCCGTGGCGATGGCAAAGGAAAAGTTAGGCTCCTTGCAGGGCGTAAACGCCGTAGTAGTGGGCGCGGGAGAGATGAGCGAGCTAGCGTGCAAACACCTGCTCGCAAGCGGCGCAAATATCACGATTTTAAATCGAAATTTAGCCGGCGCGCGAAGACTAGCGGATTCTTTGATCAGCGCAGAGTCCGGCGCAAATTCGGAAAATAGTGCGGATCTAAATCGCGCGGACGTTAATCTAAATAACGCAAGCGCGAACTGCGGCGTAAATTTAGACGTCGGCGCAGATTTAAACTGCGCGGAAGCTGGCTCAAATGGCTGCGAGGCTACGAATAAAATTTCTACGACGGGCAGCCGTGCGAGCTACGATGGCTCGGGCGGCGCGAATCTAAGCGACGGCGCAAATGGCTACGCGGCTCGTATCAAAACGGACGTTCTAGATAATCTGAAAAAATATCTAAACTCCGCGAGCTTGTTTTTTAGCGCCACCGGTTCGCAAGAGCCCGTTATCACCGATACTTTGTTGGAGCCGCAAGGATTTAAGCGCTACTTTTTCGACATCGCCGTGCCGCGCGACGTGGAGCTTAGCCAGAGCGAAGACATCGAGGTTTATAGCGTCGATGATCTGGAGGAGATCGTAAAGAAAAATTTGCTGCTTCGCGAGGAGCAGGCGCAGATCGCTTACTCGATCGTGGCAAAATGCACGAATGAATTTTTCAAATGGCTCAGAGCGGCGGCATCCACGCCGATCATCAAGGCTTTGCGCCAAAGCGCGAAACAAGTAGCCGAGCTAGAGCTAGCCAAGGCGCTTAAAAAGGGCTATCTAAAGCACAGCGATGCGGAGGAGGCGCGCAAGCTGATCCATCAGGTTTTTAAAGCGTTTCTGCACGCTCCGACGGTAAATTTAAAAAACCTCGGCGAAGCGGATGATGAGGGCGGCACGGTAAACGCGCTGGTCGAAATTTTTGAACTGCAAGAAAACTACGAAAAATTTTTAAATCAAGAAAACGAGAAAAAGGACAGACAGAATGAAATTTAGCAAGCTTTTCGCTCCGAGCCTAAAAGAGGCCCCCAGAGACGCGGTACTACCTAGCCACGCGCTTTTGATCCGCGCGGGATTTATCGAGCAGCTGGGCAGCGGGCTTTATAATTTTTTACCGCTAGGAAAGATAGTGCTAGAGCGGATCTGCGCCGTCATCAGGCAGGAGATGGACGCTGCGGGCGCGCAGGAGGTCTCTTTTAGCGTCGTGACGTCCGCGGATGCGTGGAAAAAAAGCGGCCGCTACGCCAAATACGGCAAGGAGCTGCTGCGCTTCAAAGACCGCAAGGATAACGACTTCGTGCTAAGTCCTACCAACGAGGAGGCGGCGGTTTTGATGGTAGCGGATAAGATCACGAGCTACAAGCAGCTGCCGCTAAATATCTATCAGATCAATACGAAATTCCGCGACGAGGCGCGCCCTCGCTTCGGGCTTCTGCGCGGACGCGAGTTTACGATGAAGGACGCCTATAGCTTCCACGCGGACGCTGCGGATATGAAGCTTGAGTTTGAGGTGATGAGGCAGGCGTACTCGCGGATTTTTACGCGACTGGGGTTAAATTTTAGAGCGGTCGATGCGGACAGCGGCGCGATCGGCGGTAGCGGCAGTAAGGAGTTTATGGTGCTAGCGGATAACGGCGAGGACGATATCGTCGTGTGCAAGCACTGCGAGTATGCCGCAAATATCGAAGCTGCGCGCCGTGCGCCCAAAACCACGAACGCCGCCGCGCCCGAGACCGACGGCATGATGAAATTTAAAACCCCCGCGATGAAAACGATCGACGCGGTGGCGGAATTTTTCAAAGTGGATAAATTCTACACTATCAAAGCGGTGATCAAAAAAGCGCTATACGAGGATCGCAGCGAGATCGTAGCGTTTTTTATCCGCGGCTGCGACGAGCTGCAAGAGACCAAGGCGCAAAATGCCTGCGGCGCGCTAGAGCTAGTCGATGCCAGCGAGGAGGAGATCGCACGAGCGGGCTTTACGGCGGGCTTTTGCGGACCTTTCGGACTCGGCGAGGGGGCAAAATTTTATATCGACGCTGAGCTAAAAGGAGCGCGCGAGATGATCGCGGGCGCGAACGAGCCGGATTACCACTATGTGGGCGCTAGCGTGATAAATTTTAACGAATCGCGCTTTGCGGATCTTACCGCCGTGAGCGAAGGCGACGCTTGTCCGTGCTGCGGCGGCGAGCTTGGCATCACGAAAGGCATTGAGGTGGGTCATATCTTTCAGCTCGGCACGCGATATTCCGAGCCGATGGGAGCGCGATTTTTGGACGCAAACGGAAAAGCACAGCCTTTTTACATGGGCTGCTACGGCATCGGCGCAAGCCGCCTTATCGCCGTGGCGATCGAAAGCAGCCACGATGAGCGAGGCTGCGTGTGGCCGCGCGAGCTGGCGCCTTTTGAGCTTGAGATCATCATCTCAAATCACAAAGACGCCGCGGCAGTAGAATTTGCCGAGAAACTATACGAGCAGTGCCGTGCGCACGGAGTTCGCGTGCTGCTCGACGATCGCGCAGAGCGCTTCGGCGTGAAGATGAACGACTTCGAGCTGATGGGCTT
>NZ_CALHIK010000021.1 GCF_938030785.1 uncultured Campylobacter sp. | reverse complement strand
GTTTGAGATAGCTTTAAAGCCCGCTTTTATAGCTAGAATTTTAATTATAATGAGGCTTAAAAACTGCTTGGTGTAGATGTCCGGCTTACCGAATCTATCCTCGATCTCGCCCTCTATCTCGTAAACCTCGGCTACCTCTTTGCACTTGCTAAGCCGTCTATATAGCTCCAGGCGCAGCCTATCCTCGCCGATAAACTCCGAGTTTAAAAACGCGTTTATGCTAAGCTTCAGGTCGATTTTCGCACTCTCAAAGCTCTCTTTATTTAGCAGTTTATTTATCTCTTCTTCAAGCATCTTGATGTAGAGCGAGTAGCCGATCGCCTCTATATGGCCGCTTTGAGCTTCGCCCACCAGGTTGCCACCGCCTCTGATTTCTAGATCGTGATACGCCAGCACGCTGCCAGAGCCCAAAAACGAATTACTCTCAAGCGCGACTAGGCGTTTTAGCGCGTCCTCGCTTAGGGCGTTTTTGTCTTCGACCAGGAAGTAGCAATACGCCTGCCTATCGCTCCTGCCGACGCGACCGCGTAGCTGATGCAGGTCTGCGATTCCGAATTTATTTGCGCCCTCGATGATGATGGTATTTACGTTTGGCAGATGGATACCGCTTTCTACAATGCTGGTGCTTAGCAGCACGTCGTACTCGCCGTTTTCAAACTTCATCATCTCCTCTTCGGTCGTTTTAGCGTCGATCTTGGAGTGTAAAATTAAAATTTTAAGATTCGGCAAAATTTCAAGCAGCTTCTTTTTTGCGCTTTGCATCGTCGCGATGTGGTTATGGACGTAAAAAATCTGCCCGCCGCGTCGCAGCTCGCGCGAGATCGCCTCTTTTATGATCTTTTCGTCCCACTGCTTGACGAAGGTGCGCACGTCCAGGCGGTCCTGCGGCGGACTAAGCAGCGTGGAGTAGCTTTTAATCGAGCTTAACGCCATATTTAGGCTGCGCGGTATCGGCGTCGCGGACATACTAAGCAGATGCGAAGCGGCGCTTTTCTCTTTGAGCCGCTCCTTTTGCTTAACGCCGAATTTATGCTCCTCATCGATGATTATAAGCCCTAAATTTGCGGGGTTTAAATTTAAAAGCGAGTGCGTGCCGACCACGACGATCGCCTCGCCGCTTTGCAGACGCTTTAAAATTTCACTCTTTTGCCTTGCGCTGCTAAAGCGATCGAGCTTGAAAACGGGAATTTCAAATTCCCTAAAGCGCTCGCTAAGCGTGGCGTAATGCTGAGAGCTAAGCAGCGTCGTAGGCACGAAAAACAGCACCGAATGCCCGCTGCGAATGCAGGCAAAGATCGCATTCATCGCAACCTCGGTCTTTCCAAAGCCCACGTCGCCGCTAAGCAGGCGGTCCATCACCTTGCCGCTTTGCAGATCCGCCAAAATCGCGCTCACAGCCTTTTGCTGATCGCTCGTGTAGCTAAAGCCGCTTGCGCTTAAAAATTTAGGATAATCCGCGCTTTCGTTTTTGATGACGAGCCCTCGCACCAGCTCGCGCTTTGCCGCCAATGCAATGATCTTTGAAGCGATCGCAAAGAGCTTTTCGCGCACTCGCTCCTTAATTTTTGAAAAGCTCGCCCTGCCCAGATGATCCAAGCTCACCGCGCCGCCGCTTGCTACGTAGCGATCGATCTTGTTTAGATACTCTACCGGCAGCAGCAGCTTGTCGCCGCCCTCGTAGAGCAGGGATACGAACTCCTTGCTGCGCCCCATCACCTCGATGAGCTCGAGCCCGTTAAATTTAGCGATACCGTGATCTTCATGCACGACAAAATCGCCCACGTTTAGCTCATCCAGAGCCAGGCTCGATCTTCGCACGCGCTTTTTAGGCGCCGCTTTGTTTAGCGAAAGGATGATCCGCTCGGCGCTTATTAAATTTACGACGAAATCCTCGCGTAAAATTTCGATATTGCTAAATCCGCTAAGATCAAACGGCGCAAGCAGCGCGTCGTTTCGCGCGATCAGCGTGATAGCCTCGCTGTGGTGGAATTCAAAAAATTCCTGCGACGGCGTCACGGCGAGGTCTTTAAATTTACGTGCCGCGGGCAGTACCTCGATCGCGTCTAAAAAATCCAAATTGCGCTCGGAAAAAATTTCATCCTTTTTGATCTCGTGCAGCAAGACGCAATCAAACGCGCTCGTGTAATCTACAAAGCCCTCGATGAACCAAAACCCGAGCGAGCCCAGATCGCGGCTAAGCGCGTCGCTATCTGCGCGCGATATCTTTTCGCTCACGCTCTCAAACTCGTCCTCGCTTAAATTTGCCAAAAACGGCGCTATCTCGACCTGCGCAAGTTCATCTTTTTCGCTTTTTTGCGTCGCTACGTCAAATCGCCTGATGCTCTCGACCCTCTCGCCGTCAAGCAGAATTCTAACCGCGCTTTCGCCGCCTACCGAAAAAATATCGATGATCTCGCCACGGAAGCTCACCTCGCCCATACTTTCGACGATGTCGCGCACGTCGTATCCCAGGCGCAAAATTTCCTCTTTCAGCTCGCTTAAGTTTAACTCTTCGCCAAATTTTAAATTTAGCGGGCGCAGATGGCTTGCAGCGGGGAGTTTGTTTAGGATCGTGCGGACGGGAGAGATTAAAATTTTTTTGCCGCTTGCTTTGTAAAATGCGCTAAGAGCGGTGCTGATGCCCGCAAGCTCTCCCATGTAGCTGCGCAGATCCTCGCCGAAGCTCGCTCTAAAATCGGGTAGGCAAAAGGCCGCGTAGCCCATAAATTTAAGCACCTGCTCGCACGCTGCGGCTTCCTTTTCGTCCTCGCAGATCAAAAGCTCTTTTTGGTTTTGCAAAAAATATTCGTAAACTTCGGCCTGCATCTTGCCCTACTTTAGGCTTTCGATCTGGTGCTGCACGACGTTTGCGATCTCCTGCCACGAAACGCCCGGCTCAAGCGCGGAGATATTTCTGAAATTTTGCGCGTTCCAGCCCATAAAATTGGCGGGATCGACGCTTTGTCCTAAAAATCTGATCTCGTAGTGCAGATGCGGGCCGGTGCTGTAGCCGGTGTTGCCGCTATAGCCGATGAGATCGCCCTTTTTGACCCAGGAGCCCGGCGTTACGACGACCGAGCTGAGATGACCGTAGCGGGTCTCAAAGCCGTAGTTGTGCGAAAGGATAATCAAAATTCCGTATCCGCTGCCGCTTGCATCGGCAAACTGCACGAAACCCTCTGCCGTCGCAAACACCGGAGTCCCCTCGCTTGCTCGCAAGTCGATTCCGTGGTGCATCCTCATAATGCCGCTGATCGGGTGGGCGCGCATCCCAAACGGACTCGTGACGCCGCGATACTGCATCGGAAGGCCGTTAGGCACGGCGCCAAGAATCACGCTTGCGGTTTTTTCGTTAGCCGAGAGATGAGCGCCCGAGCCCTTTTTGCGCTCCTTTTTCATCTCGTTCATCGCAAGCATCACCTGAATATCGCTATCCAGCCCCTCCTCGTCGTCTCTGCGGCTGTTTAAGCTCGCAAGCACCTCGTCGCTGCGGGTCTTAAGCGCTAAATTTTGCTCCTTAAGCGCGATATTTTCGCCGTAGAGAGTTTTGTTTAGCTCCTTTAAATTTGCGCGGTCGCTTGCGAGTTTAAAGAGCGCAAAAAACAGAACGAGCAAGAAAATTACGAAAAAAGCGGATAAAATTTTAAGCTGGAAGCGGAAGTTTTCGCCGAAATACAGCGTCTTAGTGCCGAAATTATCGCTGAAGCTTACTTTTGTTTTAGCCAAGCTTCACCCCTTTTGCGTATCGCTTCAAAAACCGCTCCGCCAAATAAAATGAGCCGAAGACCAGATACTCCTCGTCCGCACTTATCTCGCCGCTAAATTTGCAATGCGGGATGCCTAGCCCGTCGAGGCATTTGCCGATCTGCGCGCCGCCTAGCTTGCGGTCTTTTACGCGGTAGGATAAAATTTCGACCCGCTTCAAAATGGGCGCGAGAGTGCTTAGCACCGCGGCGATGTCCTTGTCGGCAAAGGAGTTATAGATCAGCACGATCTTTTTGCCCGCGTAGATTTCGGAGATCGCGCGCGCCGCAAGCTCGTTATGCCCGACGTCCACGCGCAAATTCGGCGCCAAAGCCTCCATCCTGCCGCGTAAATTTAGAGGCGGCAGCAGCGAAATTTCAAATTTCAAATTTAAAAATTTCATCGCGGCGAGCGCCAGGCTTAAATTTGAAATTTGAAATTTAGGCAGATTGTTGCGCGCGCAAAACTCCGCGATCTGCGCTCGCTGCGGCGCATCTAAAAAATCGCTAGCAAAACCTAGCCGAGTGCCTTTTTGCTGTGCGATCTGCCGTGCGATACGAAGCGGAACCTCGCTCATCTCGTCGTTTAAGATTGCCGCTTGCTGCATCGTAATAAGCTTGGTGCGGGCGATCTGCTCTAGATTACCTCCTAGCATGCCCAAATGATCGGTACCAATAGGAGTAAAAAGCGACAGCGTGCGCCCGAAGCTCGACGTAGCGTCAAACTCGCCGCCCATTCCCGCCTCTATCACGCAGTAATCGCACTCCTTAAAGATCACCGCCGCTGCCAGCGTGAGATACTCGAAATACGACAGGCTATCTTTAAACTCCGCGGGCAAGCTCTCTTGCAAAAACTCATGCGCGCGCTGAAGCTGCGCGTCGCTAACATCGCGACCGATCGGCGCGGATCTGAAATTTTGCTTTGCAAGCTCGCTTGAGCTTTGATTTAAATTTGGCTTGCTTGGGCTCTTTGAATCGCAGATCAAATTTAGCTCGCTTAAGCCGCGGTCTAAATTTAAGCACTGATTTGAATTACGATCCAAATTTAGCTCGCGGAAATTTAAGCACTTATCTGTCGGGCCCGCAAGATAGATGCGCTCGTTAAGCCTAAAAATGTGCGGGCTGGTGTAGTGCCCGACCCTAAAGCCCGCCGCG
>NZ_CALHIK010000020.1 GCF_938030785.1 uncultured Campylobacter sp. | reverse complement strand
CGCTCTTTGCTTACGCTCTTTGGTATGACGACGATACCGCGCTGCACGAGCCAGCGTAAAATCACTTGAGCCACGCTTCTGCCTTGCTTTTGCGCGATCGTTTTTAGTACCGCGTTGCTAAACATATCCTTTCTGCCCTCGCCAAACGGCGCCCAACTTTGCATCGCGATGCCGAGCTCTTTTAAATTTGCCTGCGCTGCGAGCTGTTGGTGAAAAGGATTGCACTCGATCTGATTTATCGCGGGCTTTATCTCGTTGTTTATCGCAAAGTCCATAATTTGGCCCGGATTAAAGTTGCTAACGCCGATAGAGCGGATGCGACCCTCTTTTTTAAGCCTACTCATCGCTCGCCATGCGCCGTAAGTGTCGCTATATGGCTGATGGATGAGATACAGATCGAGATAATCGAGCCCTAGCTTTTTCATCGACGCATCAAAGGCTTTTAGCGCTCTATCCTCGCTTACGCCGCTCACCCAAAGCTTTGTCGTTATAAAAAGCTCCTCGCGTTTCACGCCGCCGGCTATTGCCGCTTTAACCGCCGCGCCAACGCCCTCTTCGTTATGATAAGACTGCGCAGTGTCGATGAGGCGGTAACCCACGCCAATCGCATCCTCAACGCACCTTTGAGCCTCTGCAGGCTCCACCTGATACACTCCGTAGCCTAAAATCGGCATTTTATTGCCGTCGTTTAAGGTTAAATACTGCATTTTTGCTCCTTGTAATTTTAATTTTTTAACTGAAGTGATTATAACGGTTTTAAAAAAAAGGAGGTAGAACGATCCTGCAAAATCATTGCCTATTTCTGCAAATATTATAAAAAATGCAAAATTTAGATCAAATTTGTAGTTGGGGTGGGTCGAAAATGTAAATTTAGATAAAAGAGGCTTGGGAGATAAAATCAACGAGAGACAGCAGACCTGCCCGCACTAAATTTAAGCGCCAGTTATGGCTAAGACGTGCGCTTTAGGAGGCATGCCAAACATCCTGGAGTACTCTCTATTAAACTGCGAAGGGCTCGCGTAACCGACGGCAAATGCAGCCTCTGCGGCGTCTAAATTTTGATTTATCAAGAGATTTTTTGCCTCTTCGAGGCGGATCTTTTTTTGAAATTGAAGCGGACTAAGCGCCGTAATACGCTTGAAGTTATGATAGAGCGACGATGCGCTGATACCGAGCTTTCTGGCTAAATTTTCGATATTTATCGCCTCGGCATAGTTTGATTTTATCTCTTTAGCAGCGCGCGTGACGCGGTTTTCTATGGTTTCTAGCATTGCGTATTGGCGCAGGAAATCGCCGTTTTCGCCCTTTAAGAGTATGTATAAAATTTCCTTTATCGCGAGCTTTGCTAAAAATTTAGCATCGTTTGGACGATCTAGCAAACGGATAAATTTAAATACGGCCTCAAGCAGCTCATCATCTATCGCCCCAAGAGCTAGCCCTGCAAACTCGCCCTTTTTGCTCTCGGCGCCGCCAATGCTTTCGATCACGCCCAAGATATCTTCTAGCTCAAAGTTGATCTTTATAGCTAGATACGGCAGCCTTTGATCTTCGCAACGGCGGGGATGTGCGTAGCGGCTAGCAGATAGCGCTGCTCGTCGTACTCGTAAAAATCATTACCGACTTTGGCTAGTTTTGAGCCTTTAAAAACCATGCAAAGCGCCGGTTCGTAAACGCCGGTTAAAAACTCGGTCGGCACGCTTGCTCGGTAGACAAATAGCTCCTTTATATCGCTTTGTATCTTGCCGTCTGAGCTAAATTTAGCGTCCAAATACTTACAAATTTCATCTATCTTGCTCATTGTGCCTCCTTGGTTTTTGGAATTTTAGCAAAATTTATAAAATAGTAGCTGCAAATATCCACCGACCCGCTTTCTCAAATTTAGCAAGTAAATAGGCAAAGTCGGCTAGCCAAATATTTAAAAGAGCTCAATCCAAAATGATAAATTCGGACGGTTTAACGACCGTCCGAAAATCAAAAGTCAAAGCAAGAGGCTAAAGCCATAAACCAATTTACTCCATTTAAATTTATCTTGCCAGCTCAAGAATTTTAGCGATATTTTCGCGGCTGTAAAGCTCCGCCATATTCCACGCTTTGGCGTTTGTCGCGGCTACGTCTATGACCTCGTCCAGCACCTTGCCTTCGATGCCAAGCTGCGCGAGGCCAGTAGGCGTACCGATCTTATCAAACCATGCTTTAAGTGCCAGGGTGCCTTCATCTGCGCTTTTAAGGCCGAAAATTTCACGCGCGAAACGTTCAAACGCGCTTAAATTCCTATCCTTATACCACCTCATCCACGCAGGCATTACCACGCTAAGACCGGCTCCATGCGCACAGTCCGCGACCGCACTCATCGCGTGCTCTATCATATGGTTCGGATAGCCGAAGCCACCCACGCCCACGTAGGTTAGCCCGTTTAGCGCCATCGTAGCGGCCCACGCAAACTCGGCGCGCGCGTCGTAATCGCTCGGATCTGCGAGCAGGATTTCAGTCGTGCGGATGACGGTTTTGATGTTTGCTTCGATATAGGCTCGCACGATGTCCGGATGGACGCTAGCGGTAAAATACCCCTCGATGCTGTGCGCGATGATGTCGCTCGCGCTATATACGAGATACTCGCGGCTGACGGTTGCTTGCAGCTGCGGGTTTATGACCGAGACCTTCGGGTATAGACACGGTGCACTGATCGGGTATTTTTGTTTGGTCTGCTCCTTGGTCACCACGCCGCCGCAGTTCATCTCCGAGCCCGTCGCGGCGAGGGTGATGATATCAAAAATTTTAAGCGCGGCACTTGGGCTTTTGCCGGTGAAAAAATCCCACACATCGCCCTCGTAGCAGGCACCCGCGGCTACGGCTTTCGCCGAGTCCAGCACGCTTCCGCCGCCCACAGCAAGCACGCTATCGGCGCCAAATTCTTTAGCGAGCTTGATCGCTTCATTTACCTTGCTTAGCACGGGATTTGATTTTATGCCGCCAAGCTGGGTAAATTCTATCTCGCTCGCTCTTAAGCTATCTTCTACGACATCCATAAGACCGCTCTTTCGTACGCGCTCGCTGCCGTATAGTACGAGAGCTTTTTTCGCGCCCGCTTCCTTCATATACTGCCCGATATG
>NZ_CALHIK010000019.1 GCF_938030785.1 uncultured Campylobacter sp. | reverse complement strand
TTTTGGATTTTTCGGACGAGCTTTGCGTGGAGCGCGAGATCTGGGACATCTGGAGCGAGCTAGCTGGCGAAAATCTACCGCTACCACTGGGAGGCATGGCAGTTCGCCGCAGCCTACCGATAACGGACGCTATCGAGTGCGAGCGCGTGTTAACGGAAGGCGTACGCATCGCCACCGCGCATAAGCCCTTTTTGTCGCACATACTCATGGAGCGAAATCTCATTCGCGTGGACGACGCAAAGCTAGAAAAATATCTGAGCCTTTATGCCAACGAGGCCTCGATCGAGCTTTCGCAGGTGCAGATAAGGGCGATAGATAGGCTATTTGAGCTTGGTTACGAGCGCGGATTTTACCCTGCGCCGATTAGCGCGCAGGAGAATTTCATCCCGCGCGAATATAACGAGATCCGTTTTGCGGACTGCGGCGGGCAAAACCCGATGTAAAGCGAGCGAGGTTAAAATTTAGCTGAAATTTGGCGCTTGCTTCGGCTAAATTTTACTCGGAATGGGAATTGCATTTCGGTTAAATTTTTCGGCGTTAAGGGGTTTGCGCCTCGGCTAAAATTTACTTCGGCGTAAAAGCAGACGCGCGGTAGAATTTTATCTCGTTTTTGCCGTGCGGTAATGTATCGCCGCTTTTGGATTTAGCCGCAGAGTACAATTTGGATTTAAATTTGCGCGCAAATTTAACGCCGAGCTTGCCGCGGATTTTGCCGCTGAGCGCGTCAATCGACCGCGCTGTGGCGCCATTGTCGCGGCGCGATGTTCCATCTCAAATTTAGGCTACGCAGCGATGAAATTTTGCAGCGCGGCGCTACATTGCGCGGTTGTATTTTGTACCGCAGAGTGCGAGTTGCGCGTGCGACGTAGTGCGCCGCTGAAAACGTATCGAAAGCGAGCTAAATTTAATCGTAGCAGCAGCGTTAAATTTTGAAATAGCGTTCGTGTTCTGTGCCGTGCGGCGCGACGGCAGCGCTAAATTTTAAAGCGGCGGGCGGCTAGCGCGAAATTTAGAAATGAAATTTAAAAGGCAAAATTTTGAAAACAAAGCAGATAGATTTTAGCAAATACACCTCCGTGCGCATCGGCGGGAGCTTTGCGGTGCAAATTTTAAAGGACGAGGCCGATTTTGCGGAGTTTGAGAGCATGGCGGGGGGCGCGATCATCGGCGGCGGCAACAATCTGCTCATCTCGCCCGTGCCGCCGCACCTTGCGATGCTAAGCGAGGAGTTCGACCGCATAAGCCTAAGCGGAGATATCCTTAGCGTCGGGGCTGCGACGAAGTCGGGTAAAATTTACAACTTCGCCAAAAAGCAGGGTCTCGGCGGCTTTGAGTTTTTGCGAAACATCCCGGGTACGCTTGGCGGGCTAATCAAAATGAACGCGGGGCTTAGCGGTGCGAGTATCAGCGATAGCCTGCTTGCCGTGCGCCTAATGCGCGGCTGGGTGGAGCGCGAGCGGATAAGCTTCGGCTACCGAAGAAGCGGGATCGAGGAGCCGATTTTGGGCGCAGAGTTTAAAATTTCGCGCGGTTTTGACGTCTCGTTCGCCGCGGATTTCGCCGCCAAACGCGCCAATCAGCCAAAGGGAGCTAGCTTTGGCAGCTGCTTTAAAAACCCGCCGAATGACGCCGCGGGCAGACTGATCGAAGCGGCGGGATTAAAAGGCTGCGCGATCGGCGGCGCGAAATTTAGCGAGCAGCACGCCAATTTTATCATAAATTTCGGCGGCGCAAGCTTTGAGGATGTGATTGCGCTCATAAATTTAGCGCAAAGCCGCGTTTTTGAAGAATTCGGTATTAAACTGGAAACCGAAGTCGTGGTACTATAAAAGGAAATTTGTATATTTTGCCCCCGACTAAGCTTGCTCGGTCGTCTACTCCGTCTTTTTGCGCTGGATTTTATTTATGCTTTGAAATTTTAAAATACCGACGAAATCGTCAAATTTAAAAGCACTCAAAAGACAAGCCGTTAAATTTTAACGGCCAAACTCACGCTAAATATCCCATCCCCATCTATCCACTCTTTCACCTTTTTAAATCCCGCGTTTGCTACGAGCTGATCCATCTCGGCTTGACTGCGGCGGCGCATGATCCATGCCGCACCCTGCCTGTGGCTAGATAGAGCGCGCGCGATCATCTCGAGCTGCGGGTGCCACGGCTGGTTGGTGTAGATAAGGTAGCCACCGCTTTTTACGCTGCTTGAAAAGCCTTGTAGCGCAGTGCGTACGACCGAGTTATCGGGGAAAAGCTCAAACAGCCCCGACACGACGCCTAGCGTATATGCGTCCTGCAGACCCTCGTAGCTAGCGGCTTCGAACGCATTTGCCTGCGTAAAGCTCGCGACGTCCTGCAGCCCGCGCTCCTTTATCATTTCGCTACCGGCTTTTACGTTTATGTCACTGTAGTCGCGCAGCGTTATGCGCTCAAATTTATGCCCCTGCGCGGCGTCTAGTATGTATCTGCCATGGCCCGAGGCGATGTCTAACAGTCGTAGCGGCTCGCCTCGCTCCTGCAGCTTTGCTACGGCTTGGTCGATGGCTAGCTTGATATTTCGCTTGCGCTCTCTGATACCGCGCCAGCCGATGGCGTTTAAGTAAAATTTGTCGATAAATTTGAAAAATTTATTCGCCCCTTGCGGCTCGTTTCGGTAAACGTAATCAAGCGTACTGCCGCTATCGTAGCCGGTATTTTCGCCGATCTTTAGCCCGCCGACCCACGGCGAAACCGCCTGCATAAATATCCGCTGAAATTTAAACCGCAAATTTTTCGGGCTAAATCTCGGCAGCGGCGTAGCTAGCCTATCGGCCTCTTCGCGGCTAAAGCCGTATTCGTCCGCGTGCGTACAGTCTATCTCGCTAAAAGGCGCTCTAAAACGCTCTCTGACGAACTCGCGCACGATCTCAAACGCCCTTTCTCTCTCGCTCTCGCCCAGCGTATCGTGGTAAAATCCCTCTAAAATCTCGCGCCTCTTTACGCGCGCGCCAAGAGCGTTGTAAAACTCGTGCTGCGGGGCGTGCTCCACGACCCAATCATCGCCTGAAACCAGCAGCAGCGTAGGCGTCGTGATCGCGGCGGCGTCAGAGACCACGCGCTGTGCCGCCTCGTAAAGCCCCAGCAGTATGCGCACCGAGATCGCGCGAGTGATGAGCGAGTCGGCGTCGTAGCTGGCCTGGCGCTCCTTGTCGTGCGTGAGATAGTGTGCCTTGATGTAGCTGTTTACGAAAAAATTTCCGCGAGCGCAGTAGAGCGCCTTTAGCCCGGCTCTAGCAAACGGTACGTAAAGCTTCACGCTAAACGCGGGACTTGCCAGCACCGCGCAGCGAACGCGCGGAGCGTAGTCGTGCAGCCACGCAGAGACCAGCACCGCACCCACGCTTTGAGCTATCACGGCTAGATTTTGCGTCTCAAACCCAAATCTCTGCTCGATGTGCGCCACAAACTCGTCCACGTCGGCGATGAGGCGGCCGATACTCGGCGCATCGCCCCGCTCTCCGTCGCTCCTGCCGTGTCCGCGCTGATCCCACGCAAAATAGCTAAAACTCTCATCCGCTAGCCCGTCCGCCACGTGCGTCGTCCTGCCCGAGTGCTCGTGTCCGCGGTGAAATATCGCTACGGCTTTGGCATTCGGCGCGGCTTTAAATTTGAGATTTTGCTCGGCGTTTTCAGCTAGTTCTTTCTCGCTCAAATTTGACGCAGCGCATTTGCCCGTTTCGTTTAAATTTGAGTCCGCATTTTCATCCACGCCGCCTGTTTGCTCGCTAGTCAAATTTGACGTTTCGCTTGCGGTCCAGGCGCTTAAATTTATTTCGTCTGCACCCGGGTTTTCGCACGCTACGTCGCTAGCCAGGCGGTATCTGTAAAATATCCTCGCTCCATCGCTCGTTATAAAGCAACTCTCTTTAAACTCCATTTTTCGCCTTTCTTGCTTAAATTTATCGATTTTTACGCTTATTTTATCCTAAAATGCCCCGTTATCTCGTGCTCGTTTAGCACATCCTCCTCCTGCGCGCCAAGGCCGATGTTATGGATCACGAGCGGGGTTTTATCGCCTGCAAATTTATCCGAAACTATGCCGATATGAGGCCTGCCGTTATCCAGCCGCCACGTCACGATATCACCCGCTTTAAACTCGCCTTTCGCCTCATAGCCTTTGCGTTTTAGATAGGTCGCGATGTTTGGTACGCGGCGATGATCGATGTTCTTGTCGGTCTTTTTCGCGCCCCAGTTTTTTGGATAGACGCTAAAATTCGCGCTCATATCCTCATGGATGAGCCGCTGCAGATCAATGTCCTGTCCGCGCAGCGCCCTTACCACGACGTCGGTGCAAACGCCCTTTATCATATCCACGTCGCCCATCGGGTACTCAAGCCTAGAGTACGAAGGATCGTAAAACAGCGTCCGACCAACCTGCACTCTAGCATCTTGCACGAGCTTTCCGGCCGAAAACGCAAAGGCTAAATTTGCCGCGAGCGCTAAAAGTAAAATTTTGCTCCAAATTTTCATCAAAACCTCACGCGTAAAAATATCTAACTATGTGAAAAAATATCGGCGCCGCAAAGCACAGCGAGTCCATACGGTCAAGCATCCCGCCGTGCCCGCTGATCATATAGCCCCAGTCTTTGACGCCTAGATCGCGCTTGATCGCAGACATAACAAGCCCTCCTAAAAAGCCCATCATGCAAACGGCAAGCCCGATGAAAAACGCCCCCGTCGCGCCAAAAGGCGTGAGATGATGCAAACACGCAGCCAGCGCGCTGGCGCTAAGTACGCCGCCTGCAAAGCCAACCACCGTTTTAGACGGGCTGATGCTAGGAACGATCTTGCGCTTGCCAAAAAGCTTGCCCCAGATATACTGCAGCACATCGCTAGCTTGCACGACTAGGATCAAAAACAGCATCAACTCCATGCCGCCGCCCTGCCCAAGATCCAGCAAAAGAAGCGCGGGGATGTGCGAGATACAAAACACGCAGATCATCAGCGCCCACTGGATCTTCGTCGAGCGCTCTAAAAAATAAGCCGCATCGCCGCAAATAGCCGCCAAAATCGGTAAAAATAAAAATCCGTAAACCGGGATAAATATCATCGCCATCGCGTACCAATCGGCATAAATAAAGATATATTGCATGGGCAAAATCACGTAAAAGCACGCCACGAGCGCGATATGATCGCCTCTGCGGATATAGATGAGCGACAAAAACTCGCGCAATGCGGCAAACGAAACTAGCAAAAATAAAAATATCACGGCGTTTTTGCCAAGATAAGTAAACGCAAAAATAACCAAAATCATCGCCCACCAAGCGTTTATGCGCGAGGTCAAATTTGCGATGGTTTTGTTCTCGGCGCCAAATTTCGCCTTTAATATAAAAGCCACGACGCTAGAGACGACTAGCACCGCGATGAGTCCTAAAAATAGATTTAAGATATGATTTTGCGGGTTCATTTTAGGGCCTTTTGGTTAAATTGAAGCTAAATTTGACGCCTGCTTCGGAGCTCTCCGAGCGAGTCAAATTTGCGCACGTTTGGTTTGCCACGCGGACGGTTTGGTTGGTTAAATTTTTTATGCGGTTTAAATTTGCGTTTGCGTCAAATTTGATTTGCGGCAAGGCTGGCGTTTTAGCCCGTGTTTCTCGTTCAAATTTGACGTTTTCAGCTACTGCTTTAAAAGGCTCTACGTCAAATTTGCCGCAAAAATCGGTCGCAAATTTTGCTTTTTCATTTGACGGATTTACGGGGCTTAAATTTACCGCCATCGCTAAAACTTCCGTGCTAGGCTTTAGTTCTATCATTTTGCGTATCGCTCATCGCTAGCAGCGCGTCTTGCGCCTTTTGTAAAAACTCGCCCTTGCCCTCGCCGCCGTATGTTATCTCCTCGCCCACTATCAGCTCGCAAAGCAGCGGGATGGGTATCATAAAGCCTTTAGGCAGGACGTTGCGCGCGTTTTTGATCCAAATCGGCACCAAAGGCACGGAGGGGCACTCCTGCGCCAAACGAAACACCCCGCTTTTAAACGGCTGCAGCGCCAGGTCGTCGTCCATCTTGCGCGTGCCTTCGGGAAAGATGATGAGAGAGTGTGTCTGCAGCGTGTCGCTCATTTGCGCTAGCGCTTCTAGCGGATCTTTGCGGCGACTTATTAGCACCATGTTAAACACGTTTTTAGCAAGAAATCTGCGCACGGGTCCGCTCCCCCAGTACTCCGCCGCCGCGACGGGGCGCACGCGCTTTCTCACGCGATACGGCAGCGAGACGAAAATCAGCAAAAAATCGCCGTGGCTAGCGTGGTTCGCGTAGTAAATTTTAGTACCCTCGCCGATATTTAAAAGCTCCTGCGGCGGCCGTACGCCCGTGATAAATATCGTGATACGGCAAAGGATAAAATCAAGCGCTGCAGCTAAAAACTCTTTCATCTTGTATCCTTTTTACTCTTTTACTTTTCAAATCGCTTTTTGCGGCGCCCTCAATTTTGCGGTTGTGTGCGGCAATAAGCTTCTCGCCCATCTTGCCGAAAACGAGCGTTTAGACATAAATTTGAGGCGATTAAAGCCGATACGGTTTTAAGTAACGCCTGCAATTTGCCGCTTTTGCTACTTGCCTTTGATTTCACCGACTTTGATAAAACGCTCGAAATTAACCGAGCGCGTTTTGCGCGCCTAGCGTCTTTTAAAACGTCTAAATTAAGCGGACAAATTCGCCGTGATATTTTATCCTCGCCTCAAAAAATCTCGCAAATTTAAACAAGATCAAATTTATAACGATTGCGTGCCCGCGTCGAGGCGAGCTTAAAACTTTTGCAATTATATCAAATTTAGGCGAATTTGCCTTGCGTCGATTTTGGAGATAGCTATTAAATTTATCCTCGTCCGAGGCGCCTTATTCCACGCTTTTTAGTCCCATCCTCACGCGGTTTGCGCAAGTAAGCGCGAGTAAAAATATCGCGGCGTAAAGTACCCAGCTAAACCACTCCGGTAGTCGCCCAGATAGCGCATATACCGTACCGATAAGCCCGAATATAAACGCGCGGTCGCTCTTGCCCATAGGTCCGTCGTATCGCCTGCCGCAACCGTGCACCTGCCCTAGGACGCCCAAAAACTCACTCATAAAAGATAGAAAGATAACGAGCGCGATAACGCCCCAGTCAAACGGCGCCACGAAGGCAAACGGCAGATACAGCGCGGCGTCCGAGATGACGTCCGTGGCTTCGTTTAGGTAGCCGCCCAGTGGGCTTTTTTGATTAAACTCGCGAGCCAGCATGCCGTCGATGGCATTTAGCGCCATACGCAAAAACATCCAAACGGGCAGCAGAAAGAATAGCGTCGAAATTTCGGCGAATTTTATCAGAAGTCCGCCCAGCAGAACGGAAATGACGCAGGCTGTGATCGTGACTTGATTTGCGCTGACGCCCGCGCCGTGAAGACGTCTTACTAACGGACGAAGTAAATTTTGAAATTTGGGCTTTAACTCGTAAATCGTCATGAGGACTCCGAAAATTTGATTTTCGTATTGTCGCTTAAAAATGCTTGGAGGCAGATTAAATGTGTGGTCGGCTTTTGTGTGAGCTTTTTAATCGTCGATTTTTAAAAGCATTAGGATGGCGAAATGAACGATGCAAATATGAGTAAATTATCTCTTATATCATTGCCGCGATGGGCCCTCAATTTTTTTGACGCGGGCTCGCGACGGTAAAAGTAGCGTTTACGGCACGATTATAGGCAGCGTGGTAATCTCCATTATGGAAAGCGTACGGCGCAATCATCGCCATATCAGTATCCATCTTTGCTCAATTCCTCTATGCGGGCCACAAAAATTTATAAACCGCATGGGATTTCATCGCGATAGATTTCAAACTTCGCTCTCCGCCGAAAATGTAATAGACCTTGTCGCGAAAATTCTAAATCATAGCGGCGCCGAGCCGGGAAGAATACTTTTAAATTTTAAAATTTCGCGGCGGTGCAAAACCTCCGTATTTGCGGATTTAAAGTCAAATTTAAAATTTAATCTAGCCAGATATTTTCGTTTAATTTCAGACTTTTTACGATGGAGAGAAAGAATAGAAGCTCGTGCTTGATAGACGCCGCAGGATCGAAACTAAGTACGCTGCGATCTACGCTAGGCTCGAAGCTATCGTGTCCCGTGTGGATGAAAATATAGACTTTTCTACCAGAAAAGCTTAATCTGATCGGTCCGCCGGCACCGCTTCTAAAGCGAAGCAAGCGCCGCATAAAGGCGGGCGTGAGGGCGTACATTGCAGATACCGCATCGGCGCTATATACGCTAAATGCGGAGCTAAACTCGCTATCGTCCATCGCGATCTTCTTAAGTCCGCCGAGTGTTGGCCTCGCGCTGAGCAGGAAGGATCACGGCCACCGAGTTTATGCGCTTTTTAAATTCCGCGTAGAAAAAGATCCCTCTGCTGTTATATCGTTCGTCGGTGTGGGTCGCGCAAACATCCGCAAAGCTGAAAAATACTCCGTCATAGACGCCGGAAATTTTATCTTCGCAATCAAGATATTTTACTCCATCCTGAAACAGGCCGCTAGCGCGCAGATACGCCGGTCGAAATGAGCCTAAAATTTTGTAGCGATAGCCTAGGCTCGCGATATAGGGTGCGAGATATAGCGGTGTTTAAAGGCGCGGACGAATTTTTTGGATCTATTGTATTTGATCCGCTCCAGCGCGGCATCCGCGATATTAAACAAAGAAAGGCAGATGGTTACGAGTGCGATGACGAAGCGTAAGGTATCATTCTTACACATTTCTACGCTTTTGGCAAGTATCCACAGCAAGACGCAAAAGATAAATACGCGCACTATATTTGCATCTTTATTCACTACTCTATAAGAGATGCTGCCGCAGCTAAATACCACTATGATCCAGCAGAGGCCTACTGCTGCTTCTTGATCTCTAAAATTGAAAAATAGCCACAGCGCCGAGGCTAGCACTGCTATTATCGAAAACGCCGTACTTTTGTGCCGCTCTGCCTCGATGAGAAGCTTTAGTTTTTACGGTTCTTTTGCGGTCATTTTTTCCCGTGCTTTACCCGAACGAAATTTTAAAACTTAGCGCTTCAAATCCGCCCCTAAATTTAAAGAACTAAGCTTTAAAATTTACAAAATTTCGCGGAATTTCGATCTTTAAATTCCGCGTAAAATTTAGCTTTGGCACAAAATTTCTACGATCACCTGCGGCAATAGCTCATGCTCGATCTCGTGGATTTTGGCCTCATAAGCTTCAAGGCTCATTCCCGCGCTCTTTTCAAACGCGCGCTGAGCGATGATTGCGCCGCCGTCGAGCTCCTCGCTGACCCAATGCACGCTCACGCCGCCCACTTTCACATCGCTCTCAAAGCTCTCTTTTATCGCATGCGCGCCCTTAAAAAGCGGCAGCAGCGACGGGTGCAGGTTTATCGCGCGAACTCTGCTCGTAAAAACGGGTGTGAGAATTCGCATAAAGCCTGCAAGCACCGTAAGATCCGCGCCGCTTTTTTCGATCTCGCGCACGAGCGCGGCGTCGAACTCCTCGCGGCTAGCGAACTCTTTGTGATTTAGGATCACGCTTTTTAGACCGAATTTTGCGGCTTTTGCTATGCCGCCGGCGTTAGCTTTGTTAGTTAGTGTTAGCGCAACTTCGATCTTGGTTTCGCCGAAAATTTTGCCGTGCAGCTTCTGCAGAATCGCCTCTAAATTTGAACCGCCACCGCTAAAAAGCACGGCGAGCTTTTTCACAACCATTTTACCTCCTCGATGAGATCGAGCGGATTTAGCGCGTAGGAGTTTTTGGCGAAGGCTCGCGCGGCGAGCGCGTGGGCTAGAACGCCGCAGATTGAGGCTTGCAGAGGCAGGTAGCCTTGCGCGAGCAGCCCGCCGATAAGCCCTGCGAGCACGTCGCCGCTGCCGCCCTTTGCGAGCGCGGCGCTGCCCTTGTCGCAGACGTAGATGATGCCAGCTTGGGCGACGAGCGTGTTTGCGCCCTTTAGCACGAGCACGCCGCTAAATTTCTCGCTCCACGCCCGCGCAAGCTCGAAGCGCCGCTCTTGCAGCTCGCTCACGCTAAGATCTGCGATGCCTGCGATCTTCAAAAGCGAGCAAAATTCCTTCGGATGGGGCGTTATGATTAAATTTGAATTTTCGCTAAGCAGACTTAAAATTTCGCGCTCGTAGCACAGATCGGCGTCGATGACGCAGCTTTTGCCCCGCAGCGCGGCAAGATCGATCTTCCGCTCTCCAAGGCCGCAGCCGCAGACTACGACCTGCGCGGCATTGAATGAGCTTTTTTGCATCAAAATCGGGCTTAAATTTAACGGCTCCTCACTAACGATGCTAACGAGCCCGCTGCCGATCGCGTGAGCCGCTAGAGCCGCCATCTGCGCCGCTCCGCTCATCTGTCCGCTTACTACGTAGGTGTGCCCGAAGTCGCCTTTGTTGGTGTTTTGCTTCCTGCGCAGCGGCAGCTTCAGATCGCTTTTTTGAAGCAGAAAATATTCGCTCCGCCCCTCAAAATTTTGGCGCGAAATTCCAAGATTTGCGACTTTGATCCGTCCTACCTGATCCTTCGCTGCATCCGAAAACAGCGCGAGTTTGAGCGCTCCCATCGCGATCGTCAGATCCGCGCAAAATGCACCGCCTAAAATGCGCCCGCTCTTATCGATACCGCTTGGGATATCGACTGCGATTTTTAGGGATTTCGTGCCGTTTGCGAGAGATAAAATTTCGCAAATTTCAGCGCTTATCGGTTTATTCAAACCGCTGCCGAAAATCCCGTCGATTATGCAGTCTGCGCTTGTAATTTCATCGTGCAGGCCGCTCGGTTTGCTGCATTCTTTGCCTAGTTCGCCGCATTCTCCGCTGCGCTCTGCGGTTTCAAATTTAGCACCTGTAAATTTTGCGCATAATTTATCGTCGCCGCCTGAAATATTTGCGCCGTTTAGGCCTTCGCGTTCGTTATCAGGCTCGCCCTCACAAGAGCCGGCACCCTTTAAGGAGGAGCCGCCTACGCTTTCATGCGTGCAGATATCCTTGCCAGATGCGCTGTCTGCGTGCTCGCAAGTGGTTTTTATGCTCGTAATATCGATAAGCTTAACGCCCGCAGCCCGCGCCGCATCAGCTTGAAATTTACCCGCCGCGCTTCTGTTTTGAAGCACGCAAAGCGCGGTGCAGCTAAAATCGCCGCTTAGCTTTCGCAGCGCCGCCATCGCGTCCGCGCCGTTATTTCCGCCGCCGCAAAGCGCCAAAATGCGCGAGCCCTTT
>NZ_CALHIK010000018.1 GCF_938030785.1 uncultured Campylobacter sp. | reverse complement strand
CGATCAAAGCGGCGAGTGCGAGCTTCAAAATTTAGCCCATCTGATGCGCACAAATGCCCAAATTTACGCTATCCGCGATATGGCGCGCGAGGTGCAGGATTGGGGTTATTTGAGCTACGATCCTAGCCTTTGCATCGTTTGCGAACGCTGTATTACCGCCGCGAAAGACCGCCTGGGCGTAGATGCGTTTAAACTCGTTCCGCGCGGCGGAGACGCGCCGAGCAAGGAGCAAAAAGACGCGATGCCTAAAGACGCCTACGCCGTGTGGAACAAACTTCAAAAAAGCCTAATCGCGCGAGTAAATGAAAATGACGATTGCGTAAACTACGGTGAGAGCGCGGCGGTCTGCCCGACTGGGGCTCTGGTAGAGAGCGCGTTTAAATACGTTTCAAACGCCTGGGAGTTGCGCCAAATCCCCGCTTCCAATCCGCACAGTAGCGACTGCGAACTACTTTATTACGAGGTCAAGCGCCGCGGCATAGGCGACCCGCGTGAAAAAATTTATCGCGTTAGCAGCGACATAAATTTTAGTGTCCTGCATGCGGGAGCGCGCTTCGGCTGGGATTTTTCAAACGAGCGGGCGAGCAAAAACGATGCGGTTTTTAGCCGCATCGTGCGCGGCATCGAGGACGGCGAGATCAAAAATATCAAATTTAATAGCTTCATTACCAACGAAGAGGCGCGGATTTTAGAGCTTTTGCGGCAAAAATTTAAGCTCGCTCTGATTAACGATGAAGCGCTTGCGTATCAAAAATTTTTGCGCGAATTTTCTAAGCTTAGCGGCACAAAATTTTATAATGCCAATTCGCAAACGATTAAAAACAGCGATTTCATCGTTGTTTGCGGCACGTTTTTACGTAGCGACGCGCCAAATCTGGGCTATGCGGTAAATAGCGCCTGCAAGCTAAATAAGGCAAGCGGAATCTATTTTCATCCGTTTTGCGACGAGGGCATTAAGGGCTTTGGCAAAAATTTCATCCATCAGCCGCACGCTGCGGGCTTGGAGGCACAGATCCTGCTTTGGATCTTGCAAAAGTTCGGGCGCGATCTGCCTGAGTGGCTGGATGTGAAACTCGCGGCGGAATTTGAAATTTCGCGCGCTGCGACGGAGGAAAATTTAGACGAGAAATCCGCAGATTTGCAAAATTTAGAGCGCACCCAAAATTCTGCAAATTCCGCAGGCACAAGCAGCGCGGATTCCGCAAAAAATTCCGCGCAGAATTCCGAGAATCCCGCGGAAAGTAAAATTTCAAATTTCGCCCGCGCGCTGGGTCTGGACGAGCAAAAAATAGATGAAATTTTGGCTAAAAAGGAGCATTTTTCGCTTATCATCGGCGAGGATTTTATCCGCACGCCAAATAGCGCCATGCTTGCGCGTCTAGCAGGCTTGGTGCAGCGCTACACGCCATTTAAGGTGCTATTGGTGCCGCCGCGCACGAACAGTCTAGGCGTCGCGCTCATCTGCGAGCTTAGCGCGCAAGCGAGCGCGGGCGAGGCGCTAGGCTACAATGAAGCGGGCGATATAAGCTTCGGCGTGCTGGAAGCGGATCTGGACGCGCCTAGCTTGGTGCAGCAGGAGGGCACGTTTACGAACTACGATAAGCGCGTAGTGCCTACCAATGCGGCGCTTGATTACGGCGGATATGAGTTAAACGACATCGCCTGTGCGCTGGGAGTTTGCGCGGAGCACGCGATCAGCTATACGTCAAACTTGGGCGCGGATTTTGAGCCGATTAAATTTGACGATTTAGAAAATTTCTACGACAACGGCGGCGCAAACCACCGCGGATATGAGTTGCGAAACGAGGAGCTCGCCGCGAGCGAGGATGAGTTTGAAATTTCGCTTTCCGCGCCGCTTAGCGCGGGTGAGGGCGAAATTTTAATCTATGAGGCAAATCCGCTGCATCAATTCAATAAATTTAGCGGCGCAAGCAGCGGACTGGGCGAAGCGGGCGCACTGTATCTAAGCCCTAGCATCGCCGAAAGCTTGGGCGTGAACGCGGGCGACGTCGTTAAAATTTACCAAGCAGACGGCGCGGGTCATAATGAAAAAACTAGCGACGCACCTAAAGCTAGCGCTGCTAGCAACGAAAGCGACAAGGGCGACGCCGGTCGTGCAAAAAAAGCGGATCGCGCTAGCGGCGCGCACAAAGTCAGTACCTCTGACAATGCAAATGGCGAAAACGGCGCGACTGAGCTCGTAAATTTAAAATGCGAAATCGTCGCTAGCGTAAAGATCGATCCGGGCTTTAGCGGGGCGTATCTGCCGTATTTTGACGAGAAACTGCGCGGCGAGATATTTTTCAAAACCTCGCGCTATGCAAGCGTGAAAATCGATAAAATTTCAAATTCCAAAGGAGAGGGCAGATGAGCGATAGTGCATTTTATTTCGTAGCTACCGTCTTAAAGGCGCTCGTGATTTTAGCCGTCATCGCGCTGCTCTCGGGGCTTGCGACCTATGCCGAGCGCAAGGTGCTTGCCTTTATGCAGCGCAGGATCGGGCCCTCTATGGTCGGGCCTGCGGGGCTTTTGCAGGTAGGCGCGGATATGATAAAGCTTTTTACCAAAGAGGATGCGATCCCTGCGCGGGCGAATAAGCTTCTTTTTAAAATCGCGCCGATAATATCGGCTACGGGGGCTTTCGTGGCGCTTTCGGTAGTGCCGCTGCTGCCGGAGTTTACGATCGGCGGGCGGACGATCCAGCCGATTTTAAGCGATATAAATGTGGGAATTTTATTTTTGCTCGGAGCTAGCGGCACCTGCGTTTATGGATTGCTAATCGGAGGGCTTGCGAGCTACAATAAATGGGGCACAATAGGCGCGTTTCGCGCGTTTTTGCAGATCACTTGCTTTGAGGTGATCAACGGTCTTAGCCTGATCCCTATCGTGATGATCACGGGCTCACTCTCGCTCATCGACATCGTAAGCGCGCAAAGCGGCGGTATTGACAAGTGGTTTATCTGGAAAGAGCCCGTCTGCTTCGCGCTCTTTCTCATCGCAGCCTTTGTAGAGTGTAACCGCACGCCGCTGTGTCTTACCGAAAACGAAACCGAGATCGTAGCGGGCGCTGGTACGGCGTATTCGGGTATGCGCTGGGGTATGTTTTTTATCGGCGAATACGCCAATATCATAACCTACTCCGTCGTTACGACGCTGCTGTTCTTGGGCGGATTCAACGCGTTTTGGTTTATCCCTGGTGGCGTTATGATGGTATTAAAATCAAGCCTCGTGTTTTTCTGCTTTCTATGGGCTCGCGCGGCGTGGCCGCATCTGCGCCCCGATCAGCTGATGGGGCTTTGCTGGAAAGTCTGTATGCCGCTAGCTCTTGCTTGCGTGCTAATTACGGCGCTAGCGATCGTTTAAGGAGGGCGCGATGGCAAGATACGCTCAGATCGATAAACGAGCCCCTATTAAATCCGGCAGCGATAAGCTTCGTAGATTCCTAGCCCGCACCTTTCGCGGCGAGCTTTTCGTGGGGCTGTGGGTCGTTTTGCGAAATATGTTTAAGCGCGGCGGCTCGCATACGCTTCGGTATCCTATGGAAAAATTTGTCATGCCGCCTAGATATCGCGGCGTGCATAAGCTTATGCGCCTGCTTGAAAGCGGCAGCGAACGCTGCATAGGATGCGGCTTGTGCGAGAAGATCTGCGTGGCGAACTGCATCGCGATGGAGACAAGCCTCGGCAGCGACGGTCGCAAAAAGGTAGATAACTACTCGATAAATTTAGGGCGCTGCGTCTATTGCGGGCTTTGCGCGGACGTCTGTCCCGAGATCGCTATCGTGCACGGCTGCGAATATGAGCTCGCGAGCGAACAGCGAGCCTACTACGGCTTCAAAGAGGATCTTTTAATTCGCGGCGAAAATTTATGCTTAAACGGCGCGGCGCAGGAGTTTGCGGGCTATGGCAGCCTGGATGAAAACGCAGGCGCACGAATCAAGATGACGCCGAACGCCTATATAAAAAGCGACGCCGCAAGCGATGAGCTAAGCTCAAAGAGCGCGGATTCAAATTTAAAAAATAGCGCTGCGGAAAGCTCTAAAAAAGAGGGTGCCGCTAGCGATAAAATTCTATTTTCAGGCGGCGCGGGCTTAAGCGGCGAAATTTTAGCCGAGCGGCAAAATACCGAACGGGCGGGCTTAAAGGAAAGCTCCGCCGCGGACGCCGAAAAGTCTAAAGAAAATTCCGTTACGGACGCTCAAAATTCCGCGCCCGATTCGCAGCGAAATTCCAAAGAAAATCGCGTCTCTCAAAACGCCGAAGATTCCGCTACGGATAGTAAAAATTTGGCGGAAAATTCTAAAGAAAATTCTATTCCGCAAGATGCGGGGAATTCTACGATGCGAGGTAAAAAATCTAAGGCAAATTCCAAAAAGAATTCCGCCGCGGACGCTGAGAATTCTACGCAAAGCTCCGCGCTGGATTCCGCTGCGCAGGGGGAGGAGCAATGATACAAACATTCGCATTTTATTTTTTCAGCGCGGTTTGCCTGGCGCTTTTCGGCATCAGCGTTTTTAGCAAAAACGTCCTTTACGCACTTAGCGCGCTGGCTGGCGGCATGGTCTTTATGAGCGGATTTTTCTTCTTGCTGGATGCGGAGTTTTTGGGCGTAGTGCAGATCATAGTCTACACTGGCGCCGTGATCGTGCTTTACGGCTTTGCGCTGATGTTTTTGGGCGCGGATAAAAACGTAAGCGAGCCGAAAAAGGGGGCAAGGCTATTTTTCGCGCTTAGCGGCGTGATCGCATTTTTGCTCGTGATTATCGTGCTCGGCGCGGTGGTTGCGAACAACGTAGAAACGCTTAAAATTTTAAACACCGACGATACCGAGGCGCTTGGGATGATTATTTTTACGAAATATCTGGCAATTTTCGAGCTTGCCGCCGTGATGCTGCTCGTGGCGATGATCTGCGCTATCGTGCTTGCGCATAAGCAGATGGACGCAAGCCTGAGCTACGAAGAGAGCGAGGGATAAAATGAGTCTAAATCACTATCTGATCGTTGCTGCGATGATGTTTGGGCTTGGGCTTGCTGGTATGATGAAGCGAAGAAATTTGATAATGCTCTTTTTTTCGAGCGAAATTTTATTAAACGCCGCAAATTTAGCCCTCGTCGCCGTGGCGAAATTTTACGACAATATAAACGGCGAAATTTTTGCGCTTTTCATCGTAGCGATCGCCGCGAGCGAGATGGCCGTGGGACTTGGGCTGCTCATCTTGTGGTATAAGAAAACAGGCAGCATCGAACTTGACAGCTTCGTAAATTTTAAAAATCCTTCTAAGGACGGGCCGGATGCTTGATACCGTTTTTGTATGGCTCTTAATCGCCCTTTTCGCACCGCTTGCCTCGGCGATCTTCGCAGGCGTTTTCATTCGCGCCAAAGATAAGATGTTTATTGGCGTAGTCTGCTCGGCGCTGGTGATTTTAAGCACTATCGCGTCGCTTGCTTTGATGGAGCTCGTCTCTGATAACCGCCTAATCAGCGTAAATTTAGCCGATTTCATAAGCACGGGATTTTTGGATGCAAAATTTAGCTTTCTCATAGATAGCGTAAGTGCGGTGATGATGGTAGTCGTAGGCATCGTTTCCAGCGTCGTGCACGTGTATTCGATCTACTATATGTGGGATGATGAAAACTTCGCTAAATTTTTCAGCTTCCTGGGGCTTTTCGTTTTTTCGATGCTGGTTTTGGTAACAAGCGATAATTTTTTAGGACTTTTCATCGGCTGGGAGGGGGTCGGACTTTGCTCGTGGCTGTTAATAGGCTTTTGGTACGACAGGAGCAACTACAGCTGGTGCGCCAACGAAGCTTTCATAATGAACCGCATCGCGGACCTTGGGATGTTGCTTGGAATTTTTCTGATCTATTTAAATTTCGGCTCGCTGCGGTACGAGGTGGTGTTTGCGAGCGCAGCGAGCTTGGAGCCTGAAATTTTAACCCTGATCGCCGCGCTTTTATTCATCGGCGCGATGGGCAAAAGCGCGCAGTTTCCGTTCCATACCTGGCTTGCCGACGCGATGGCGGGTCCGACGCCCGTATCTGCGCTCATTCACGCAGCGACGATGGTTACGGCGGGCGTTTATCTGGTAATCCGCGCAAACGCGATTTTCGCGCTCGCGCCCGAAGTAAGCGGTTTTATCGTCTGCTTGGGCACTTTCGTGGCGGTCTTTGCGGCGTCGATGGCGCTGGTTCATAACGATCTTAAAAAAATCATCGCCTACTCCACGCTTTCGCAGCTTGGCTATATGTTCGTCGCCGCGGGGCTCGGGGCGTATTGGATCGCGCTATTTCATCTCGCGACGCATGCGTTTTTCAAAGCGCTTCTATTTTTGGGCGCGGGCAACGTAATGCACGCGATGAAGGACGATCTAAATATCCAAAATATGGGCGGATTATATAAGTTTATGCGGCCTACGGCAATTTTGATGTGCATAGGCTCGCTCGCGCTTTGCGGATTTTATCCGTTCGCGGGCTTTTTCTCAAAAGATAAAATTTTAGAAGCGGCGTGGAGCGCGGACGCGTATTTTATCTGGGCGCTGCTGTTTGCGGGCGCCGCGATGACGACGTTTTACAGCGTGCGCCTAATAATGCTCGTGTTTTTCGGCAAGCAAAAATTTACCCACCATCCGCACGAGGCGAAAGGCTTTGCCCTCATCGCGATGGGCGTGCTAGCCGTGCCTGCGGTGATCGCAGGCTTTTTCGAGCACGATTTTGCGGAGTTCGTGCTTAGCATACTTCCGGGCTTTAAAGCTTCGATCCCGCACGGCGTGGAGGTAATTTTGATCGCTCTAACGCTAGCGATGATAAGCGCGGTGGCGATCGGCACGATTTGGACATACGGCAAGGGTAAATTTAGCCAAAATTTAAAGAACTGCAAATTTTATAAAATTTTGATCGCTCAGTATTTTATTCCGCAAATTTACGAGCGCGTGATCGTGCGCGGATACGCTAAGCTTAGCGAGGTCTGCGCTAAATGCGACGGCGCGATCATAGACGCCAGCGTCGATCTGATCGCTCGCATTGCGGTAAAAAGCGGCGAAGGGGCGGATCGCGCAAGCAATAGCGGAGATTTGAGCGCAAATTTAAGGTGGATGGTTTTGGGATCTTTCATTTTGCTGATTTTGGCGTTTGCGCTGTGAGGTGGGCATGGAATACTTTTTAAGTTTGGTTATATTTTTTCCGGCGGTAGCTGCGATTTTGGGCTTTTTGATCGACGAAGCGAGCATTAAGACCTACGCCGTTACGATGAGCTTTATAGAGTTTGTGCTTTCGCTCGTTTTGTGGATACTCTATGAGCCGGTGGACGGCATCGCGTTTAGCGTGCTGCACCCTTTCATAAGCGAATACGGCATCAACTACTTTATCGGCGTGGACGGAATTTCGCTGTTTTTAGTGATCCTAAGCACGCTGGTTACATTTTTGGCGCTGCTTAGCCTAAGTATTAAAGAGCGCGCCAAAAATTTAATCATCTGCATTTTGTTTTTAGAGATGACGATGGTGGGCGTTTTCGTGGCGCTAGATGCGATTTTGTTTTACATCTTTTGGGAGCTTTCGCTTATTCCGATGCTCTACATCATCGGCGCGTGGGGCAGCGGCAAGAGAATTTACGCCGCGGTAAAATTTTTCATCTACACCTTTCTAGGTTCGATGTTTTTGCTCGTTGGACTCGTAGCGATGAGCTACTTATACCACGAGGCTACGGGCGAGTATAGCTTTAATATCCTAAACTGGCAGAGCCTGTCGCTGCCGCTTAGTACGCAAATTCCTCTGTTTTTGGCATTTTCGATCGCCTTTGCGATCAAGACGCCTTGCTTTCCTTTTCATACCTGGCTTCCGTATGCGCACGGGCAGGCTCCTACGATAGGCTCGGTTCTGCTTGCCGCGGTGCTTCTTAAGATGGGCACATACGGCTTCGTGCGATTTTCGCTGCCGCTATTTCCCGACGCGAGCGTGCATTTTGGCGGGATGATGTGCGCCATAGCGATCGTTATGATCATCTATGCAAGCTTCATCGCCTTTGCGCAGAAGGATATCAAACAGGTTATCGCGTATAGCTCGATCGCGCATATGGGCGTAATAATGCTTGGAATTTTTTCAATGAGCCGCGAAGGAATGAGCGGCGCGGTATTTTTGATGATAAGCCACGGTATCGTAAGCGGCGGGCTTTTTATGCTCGTAGGCTTTTTATACGACCGCAGGCACACGAAGCTTTTTGGCGAGTTCGGTGGGCTTGCGCAAGTGATGCCGCTTTATGCGTTTTGTTTTTGCGTCGTGCTGCTAGGCTCGATAGGACTTCCGCTTACGATCGGTTTCGTGGGAGAATTCCTAAGTCTTGCGGGGATTTTTAAAATAAGCTTTAGCTATGCGCTTTTGGGCGGGCTCGGCATCATAATGGGCGCGATCTATTCGATGAATCTTTATAAAAAGACCTTCTTCGGCGCCCTCGTGCATGAGGAGAATAAAAAGCTAAGCGATCTAAACAGAACCGAGCTTTGCTCTATCATCCCTATCTGCGTGCTGGTGGTAGTGCTTGGCGTCGCGCCGAATCTGATGTTAAAGAGCATCGAGCCTAGTGTGATGCAAAGCCTTGAGCTGATGTTTAACAAAGCCTCTCAGACTGCGACTCGCGCCTATATGGAAAAAGCAAATTTTAAGGTAAGAAGCGATGCAAAATAATCTTTTAAATTTAGCCTCGATCGCGCCTATGGCGATACTTGGAGGATTTGCCCTGCTGATGCTCGCGGTTTCGCTTTTTGCGCGCACGCTATCGTATAAATTTTACGCCGTCATCACGATACTGGCGCTAGCTCTGGGCTTCGGGCTCGTTTTTGGATACAACAGCGGCATACGCGGGCTTTTCGACGTGATGCTGGTGGACGGAATCGCGACGCTATCGATGCTTATTATGCTCGCAGGCTCGATATTTTTCATCTTTCTGTCTTTGGGCGCAAGAAGCGCGCACGAGTACCACACGGCGGAGTTTTTCGTGCTGTTTTTATTCGTGCTCGTGGGCTATGAGTTTATGGTCGCGAGCGAAAGCTTAATGATGATCCTCGTTGGGCTTGAGACGGGCTCGCTGGCGCTTTATACGCTAATCGCGCTTCACAACCGCGCCAGATCGGTCGAAGCGGCGCTAAAATACTTCATAATGGGCGCGCTGGGATCGGGCTTTTTCGCATTCGGCGCGGTGATGTTTTTTCTATCGACCGGCTCTATGGAAATTTCAAACATCGCGCAGATCGCCAAGAGTTCAAATTTACAAACCAACGTCTTGCTTTTCGCCGCCTGCTCATTTATGATCGTCTCGATAGGATTTAAGCTCTCGCTGATCCCGTTTCACACCTGGACGCCCGACGTTTACGAGGGTGCGAGCTCGGCTATGGCGGGCTTTTTGTCCGTCGTGCCCAAGATCGCGGGCTTTGTCGTGGCGATCAGGCTGTTTGAAGCGCTGCAAAGCATCGGCGTGCAGTGGCTGAACATCGTGCTCTACGCCGTAGCGGTGCTTACGATGAGCTTAGCGAACCTTATGGCGCTCGTACAGCGCGACGTCAAGCGGATGCTCGCTTTCAGCTCCATTTCGCACGCAGGCTTCGTGCTCTGCGCGATCGTGATCGGCTCGACGCAGGCAAACGCCGCACTTTTCACCTACTGGATCCTATATGCCGTGGCGAACCTCGGTGCGTTTGCCTTCATCTGGTGCGTACGGCAAAGGCGCGCGCGATCATTAAATTTAAAATTTAAAACCCAAAGCCCCGCTTTAAATTTAAATGCAAACGGCGAGAGCTCTATCTCAAACCCAAAGCCCGCTTTTTCGCAAAATCATGAGCCGAGCTTTGCCGGCGAGTTAAATTTAAGCTCAAGCGGGCAAGATTCAGTCTGCGCCGAGTGGAGCGTTAAAGCGAGCGAGCAAAATTCCAAAGCAAGCGGGTCAAATTTGAAAGCGACTAAGCTTGGCGCGGAAGCGAGCCTTTTCGGCACTAAAACTTGCGAGCCCGGCGCCGAAATTTGCGCGCAAAGCTCTAAATTTGCGGCTCGCTTCGAGCATCCGTTTGAGAAATTTGACGGTCTGATCCGTACCCATCCGCTCTTTGCGCTATGCGCGGCAATCTTTATGCTCTCGCTTGCGGGTATTCCGCCGTTTAGCGTGTTTTGGGGCAAGATGTATCTGCTAAGCGCGGCGGTCAATTCGGGCTACTTCGCCCTCGCCGTCATCATGGCGGTAAATAGCGCGCTCGCGCTGTATTACTACCTGCGCCTTATTGTGCGTATGTTTTTGCACGAGCCGCGAGAGGACGCGGAGTTTGACGGCTCGCTGAGCGCGGTATCGGTGCAGATAAAATTTGCCGTCGTGCTAGCTAGCGTGGCATGCGTGCTGGCGCCGTTTTTAGTGAAATTTCTAACCGGCGCGGTAAATAATTTCGTCTTTTTAAGCGGGTATTGAGCTAAAATTTTAAGCGCGAATTGAACCCATCGCGCTTTGCCAACAAGGAGAGATATGTTTTTGGGCGAGCTAAGTGCTGACGGCTACGGTTTTGCGCTGCTTGAGCCGCGCGATTTGAGTGAGTTTTTAAAGGAGCGAAAATGCAGAGCAAAAAGCTTCTAAGCTACTGGAACGCGCACAAGCAGCTGTTTTATGACGCCGTAAAGGGCGCTAAAGCTTTACCTTTCTACCCGCTTACGGTGCGCAGCTATGAGATCTTCGTTTGCATTGACGAGGAGTTTGCGCCGTCTGCGGGCTACGAAGTGGCTTTCAAGCGCGATAGGCTGTATTTCGCCCCGCAAAGCGACTCCGCGATCCTAGCGAGCTTCGATGCTTTGCAGTATCGTTTCGATGAGCTAAAAAGCGACGAACTCGAGCTAGGCTATGAGTGCCAAAGCGGCGCTGCGGGCAAGATGCGAAAATTTAATTCCATGCTCAAGCTCGGCTTGCAAAGCGGCACTTACGAGCTTTGCGCCCTGGGGCTAAAAAACAGCTCGCAGCACTTCGAGAAATACGGCTACGCCTTTATTTTCAAGCGCAACGCAAGCGCGGAAAATCAAAATTTCGATAGGCTTGATAACGATAAATTTAGCTTTGATATTTGCGAAGGTGATTAAATTTAACCTGAGCTTCGCGCCGCACGAGACCTTGGCGCGACCCGCAAAATTTTAAAGACGCGATTCAGCGCGGTAAATTAAATCTAAATTTTACTCCCTTGCTCCGTTGTTTTTTAGCAAATGCGCAAATTTTGATAAATTTCGATTTTAAATCTCGCGGCGAAGGAGCTTTAAAATTTCACGCTCCAGCTCTTGCGGCGGCGCTGAAATTTTATCCGCGAACTGCGAGCGGTTGAAGGTGCGTTGGCGCTTTGCGAGCTGTACCGTGTGCAGGCTTACGAGCTGCTCGCACTGCGCCCGCGAGATCTGTCCGCGCAAAAGCTGCCCACATTCCTTTAGCCCGATGCAGCCTAGCGCCCTGCACTCCGCACCGTAGCGAGCAAATAAAAACTCCGCCTCTTCTAAAAGCCCGCGCTCAAACATCGCTTTCGTGCGCGCCTCGATGCGCTGCGTAAGCCACTGCTTAGGCGCATCGATCTCAAAAATTTTAATATCCGAAATGACGGGCGGGGCGGTGTTTTCGCGCAAAAATTTACTCGGCGCCTCGCCGCAAAATTTATAGATGCTTAGCCATTTTTTTAACCGAAAACTGTCAGACGCGCTAAGCTTTGCGGCAAATTCCGGATCGATCTGCTGCGCTAGAGCGTAAATTTCATCGTTTGAAATTTCGCTTTTAAAATCGGGAACCTTCGGCGCCAGCCCGCTTAGCATCGCCTTTAGATAAAATCCGCTGCCCCCAGTGATTATCAAAGGCGCGCCGCTACGCTCCGCGAAAGCCCGCGCGGCGGCGTATTCTTTGATAAACTCGCCGACGCTGAAGTATTCGTTTGGATAGATTAAATTTACGCCGAAGTGCCTGATCTCGCGCAGCTGCTCCTCGCTTGGCTTGGCGCTTGCGATGTCGATTTGTCGGTAAATGCAGAGCGAATCGAGGCTCAAAATCACGGCGCCGATTTCGCGCGCGATACTTAGCGCAAGATCGCTTTTACCGCTTGCGGTGGTGCCGATGATCGCGATCTGCGGGCTTGCGTGCGGGTTTTGATCTTGGCTCAAGGCGTTTCCTTTCGTAAATTTTTCGTTCAAATTATATCAAATTTAGAGCTATTCTTACTTTTTTTTGATACAATGGTGCCCAAAATAAGGGGCGAAATGGCTAAATTTAAAGAAATTTTATCCGATATCAACGAATTAATAGTTTTTAAACATTCGGTTTTCGCGCTGCCGTTTATCTTTACGGCGATGATCACTGCGAGCAAGTTACAAAGCGGCTCGGTATGGTTCGGCTGGAAGCTGCTTTTTCTGGGGATTTTATGTGCGGTAAGCGCGAGAAGCTTCGCAATGGCGCTAAATCGTTACTTGGATGAGGACATTGACCGCACCAATCCGCGCTGTGCTTCACGTCCTAGCGTGGACGGACGGATCGGACGCGGCAATTTGCTGCTTTTCATCATCGCAAACGCGGTGGTTTTCATAGCGGTTTCGGCGCTTATAAATCCTTTGGCGCTTAAACTTTC
Source organism: uncultured Campylobacter sp. (assembly GCF_938030785.1). Classification (GTDB taxonomy): domain Bacteria; phylum Campylobacterota; class Campylobacteria; order Campylobacterales; family Campylobacteraceae; genus Campylobacter_B. The sequence goes on along the minus strand of NZ_CALHIK010000018.1, from coordinate 4,073 downwards.
GGTGCCGATTTTAGCGGCACTGGGCGGGTATTCATATTTTAAGCGCTTTAGCGAGACCGCGCATTTAATGCTCGGCTTTTGCCTAGGACTTGCGCCGATTGCCGGAGCGATCGCCGTTAGCGGAGGAATTCCGCTATGGTCGGTGCTGCTATGCTTTGGAGTAGTATTTTGGGTAGGCGGCTTTGATGTGTTATATTCGCTTCAAGATATGGAATTTGACCGCACGGCAGGGCTTTACAGCATCCCTGCGCTTTACGGCAAGGAAGCTTCGATGTTTATCTCCAAAATTTTTCACGCCGTAGCAGTGCTTTTTTGGCTGCTGTTTTGCGCAGCGGCAAATTTAGGCTTTTTTGCCTATCTGGGCGTGGCTGCGTGCGCGGCGATCCTGTACTTCGAGCATAGGATCGTGCAGAGAGATTTTAGCAAGATTGATCGCGCGTTTTTCACGCTCAACGGCTACTTGGGCATCGCCTTTTTTGCTTTTGTTTTTGTAAATTTATTTTAAGGAACCCCTATGGATCTTAACACTATCATCATTTTAGGACTCTGCGTCGTTATATTTTTGATGTTTTTCGTCATATATTTTAAAGATAAGCAAGCGGATAAAAAATTCGAACGCTTCGATCAGGTCCTGACTGACGCTATGCAGGAAAATTATCTGCTTAAAAAGAAGGTCGAGGAGCTAAAAGAGATGATCGATTCGGGCGGTAAAGTCGCTCCAAATATCGATATAAACGCGATTGCCGACGTAATCGACGAGACGATAGAGCAGAGGCTAGATGTAGTGCCTACAATGATCGACGAGCGGGTAGAAAAGCAGATCAGACCGCTACTAGATCAGCTTAAAGAGCTAATCGGTTCGGTAAGAAAATAACGAGAGCAATATAAAAATAAAATTTTGCAAAATCGCTTTGTTTTTTATATAATCGCCGCAAATTGATATTAAGGCAAAATATGCTAATTGATAAATTTGGACGAACGATCGATTATTTGCGCATTTCGGTCACGCAGCGGTGTAATTTCAGATGCAGATATTGCATGCCGAGCACGCCGTTTAATTGGGTGCCGCGAGAGAATATTTTAAGCTTTGAGGAGATGTTTTTATTCGTCAAAGTTGCGATCGACGGCGGCGTGAAGAAGATCCGTATCACGGGCGGCGAACCTTTGGTGCGAAAGGGGATCGAGGATTTTATAAAGATGATCGCGGATTACGCTCCGGGTATTGATCTTGCGCTTACTACCAACGGATATTATCTCAAAAACTACGCGCGCGCCCTTAAAGACGCCGGGCTAAAGCGCATCAATATGTCACTTGACTCGCTACGACCAGAGCGGGCTAAATTTATAGCTCAGCGCGGCGTGCTTTATAACGTCCTAGAGGGTCTTGATGCCGCTCTTGAAGTGGGGTTAAAGGTTAAGCTAAACACTGTCGCGCTAAAAGGGATCAACGACGACGAGCTTATTTATTTGCTGGAATTTGCCCGCGAAAAGGATTGTCAGATCCGTTTCATAGAATTTATGGAAAACACCCATGCCGGCGATCTTACGGGATTAAAATCAAATGAAATTTTAGATATTTTAAGGCGTAAATTTATCTTTACCGCTCTGCCGAAATTGCAGAGCTCGCCCGCGTCGCTTTACGCGCTTGGGGACGGCTACACCTTCGGTATCATCGATCCGCACAAACACGATTTTTGCGAGAGCTGCAACCGTATCAGACTAAGTGCCGAGGGGCTTTTGATCCCTTGTCTTTACTTCGAGGACGCACTAAGTATCAAAAAGGCGGTCAAAGAGGGCGACATCGCCGCAGCCGCCGAAATTTTGGCTAAAATTTTAGCGAATAAGCCCGAGAAAAATCGCTGGCAAACGGACGCTTCGAATGAAATTTCAAGCCGCGCTTTTTACGAGACGGGCGGATGAGGCTCGTAGAGAGCTTTTTAAGTATCCAGGGCGAGGGCAAGTATGCGGGCAGGCTCGCGTTTTTCTTTCGCTTTGCGGGCTGCAATCTGCGCTGCGAGGGCTTCGGCGGCGAGCGCATTTCGCCAAAAACGGGCGAGACGCTACGCGGCTGCGATACGATCCGCGCGGTATTTACAAATCACTTCGAGCACGAAGAAATTTTAAATTTAGCCCAGCTTTTGAATAAAATTCCAAATTTATTCGCTTCGTCCTGTTCCCTACCTGCTTGCTCTGCATTAGGTTTTTGCGGCGCCACCGAACCTTTTTCTAAAAGCGATACCTTAAATTTCGCCGCCGCGCAAAGACTTCCCCGCCAAAACGGTAGCGCAGAAAAATCTTTAAATTTAACGAGCGAAAATTCTTTAAATTTCGCGGCGCAAATTTCCTCAAATTTAAATCTGCATAGCTCCGTCTCGCCGCAGAGCGCTAAGCTTTACCAAAAGCCGATCGTCGTTATTACAGGCGGCGAGCCGCTACTGCACCATAAAGAGGCGCTATTTTACGAGTTCGTCTGCGAGCTGCTCGCGCGCGGATACGAAGTGCACTTCGAAACCAATGGCACGATTTTCGTGGATTTTGAAAAATTTCTCGCCTACAAAAGCTGCGTCTTTGCGGTCTCGCCTAAGCTTTCAAACTCCGCCGAGCCGCGCGAACGCAGGTTAAACTTCGCCGCGCTACGAAGCTTAAAACAAAACGCAAAAGATAGTTTTTATAAGTTCGTCGTCTCGCCCGAGTTTGACGCGCAGCCCGAGATCGGCGAAATTTTAGCGGCGTGCGAGAGCGAAGTTTATTGTATGCCGCGCGGCGCGGATCGTCGCGAGCTGGAAAGCGGCGCGCAATTTTGCGTGGATTTTTGCCTAAAAAACGGCTATAATTACTCCGATCGCCTGCATATTAGAATTTGGGGCGAGAAGGACGGGGTATGATAATCAGGAAATTATACGAATTCGAAAACGCTCACATAGTGCGCCTGTGCGGCTCGAAGCGGTGCCGCACGAGCATCCACGGCCACTCCTATAGATGCGAAATTTTGCTTAGCTCAAATTTTTTAGATGAAGCGGGTATGGTTTATGACTTCGGCTACATGAAGCTCGGTATCCGCGAGCTTATCGATAGTTTCGACCACGCCACGACGATCTACGCGCGCGATGATGCGAGCTATATCGCGGATATTAAAAAACACAGCGCGCGCTGGGTACAGATACCGCTAAATCCGAGCGCAGAGCAGTTTTGTAGAATTTTTTTCGTCCTTGTAGACCGACTTTTGAGCCTGACTCAGATGCAAAATGGCGAGCGCGAAGTAAAGCTTCACAGCGTCATCGTGCATGAAACGGCCACCGGCTACGCGCAGTGCTTCCGCGAGGACGCCTACAACGCGCAGATGGGCGAGATCGCGCTGGATGAGATAGAATTCTCGCCCGCCGTGCGCGAGGAATGGAGGCAGCCGGAGCTTTGGCAAAAGCTTCTGCGCGGCGAAAAAATCATCTACCCAAAGGACTGCTGATGAGAAATTTATTTAAATTTGGCGCGGGGTTTGTGCGCGTTTTTGCCGCGTGCGCGATCTTTGTCTGCGCGCTTGCTTTGGGCGGCTGCGACGACGAGAAAAAGGACACCTTGCAAAAGCCGCCGGTAGATAGCGAGGTGCCGAAGGACGTGCCTATCGCGCCTAGCGAGCCCAAAGTCGATATAAATGCCGATATGCCGCCGCTTCCGGTGACAGAATAAGGCGGAGCGTTGAAAAATCCGCGCCTAAATTTGAAAATTTTTAAAATTTACGTGGTTCGTCTGCGGCACGTAGGCGCGATTTTAGCGTCTTTTTTGCTCGTGCGATCTGCACAGAGAAATTTTAAATTTTATAAAGCTCTAGCTGCAAAATTTCATTCTTGGCGCGAGATATACGGCGCGAAACAGCGATTAGAAGGTAGCAGGATAAATTTTAATGCAATAAATATTCGCAGCCGCTTTGAAAGGTTTTTAGAATTTCAAAGGCGCGGAGCAGGTCTGTTTTATCTCGCGCCGAAAAAATTTGCGTTGAAATTCGGTACTTTCGGCTCTAGCTGCGCAAAATTTTATCCTGCAAATTTAACCCCCTGGCGGAAGTGATGGATTATCTG
>NZ_CALHIK010000017.1 GCF_938030785.1 uncultured Campylobacter sp. | reverse complement strand
CGCTCAAGGCTCATCGGCTCGTTTAAAACGCTGAAAAACGCGCCGATGCCGTGCTCGTTGCAGCCGCCGGCACAGGGCGAGACGCAGCCTGCAAGCGCGATGACGGGCACGCCGTAGCGCGCGGCGATCTTTGCCACGCCGCTTGGGGTTTTGCCCATGCGGCTTTGGAAGTCGAGTCTGCCCTCGCCGGTGATGATCAGATCGGCGTCGCGCACGTCGTTTTGCAGCCCGATCTGCTCGGTGATGATGTCGATGCCGGGCTTTAGCTGCGCGCGCAGGAAGCTTACGAAGCCAAAGCCCAGTCCACCTGCCGCGCCCGCGCCTTTTTGGCCGCAAAGCTCCTTTCCAAGGCCCCTGCTTACGACGCCCGCAAAGCTTCGCAGCCCTGCATCCAGCGCCTCTACCGCCGCTTCGTCCGCGCCCTTTTGCGGTCCGTAAACATGCGCCGCGCCGTTTTCGCCGAAGAGCGGATTATCCACGTCGCAGGCGATTAAAAACTCGCTATCTTTGATGCTTTGCGGCACGTCCGCGTCCGAGATCGCCGCTATTTTGATCAAATTTTCGCCAGTGCCCGCAAGCGTTTCGCCGTGCTCGTCCGTAAATTTAAAACCCAAAGCGCTTAGCATGCCCGTGCCCGCGTCATTTGTGGCGCTTCCGCCGATGCCTATGATAAACTTTCGCGCCCCCTTGTTTGCGGCGTGCAAAATCATCTCGCCAAAGCCGTAGGTGCTTGTTTTTAGCGGGTTTCGGCGAGATTTTTCGATGAGCGTGAGTCCCGACGCCGACGCCATTTCCAAAATCCCGAGCTCGCCCGCAAGAGCGTAGCGCGCGGTGATCTTTTTACCGAGAGGGTTTTGCACGGCTAGCTCTTGAAATTCAGCCCCGAGCGCGTCGGCAAGGGCTTCGACGCTGCCTTCGCCGCCGTCCGCGATCGGCCTAACTACCACTTCGTCGCAGAGCTTTTCGATGCCCGATTTTACGGCGCTACCCGCCTGCAGCGAGCTAAGAGAGCCTTTAAATGAATCGATCGCAACCAAAACTTTCATAAAATTCCTTTCAGACGGGGCTTGCGCGGATATTGCGAAAGCCGCTTTTTAATTTGGCATTTTAATAAATTTAGCCCTAAATTTAGCTTTGAGGAGTTTACGCTCCGCCGCATTGGTAAATGAGGAAAATTTTAAACCGCTGCCGTTTTAAACGGCAAGGCGTGCTCGTACGATAGAATTTAATCGGCGAAAGAGGAGCACTCGGGCTCGCAGAAAATTTTAAAGCAAAAAAATAGCTCGCCCGCCCGCGCAGTAAAATTTAAAGCGCGACGGCGGGCTTTTATTGCCCTAAATTTAGAGCTGTTTTAAATTTAGAGCCGCTAGATTAAAAACAGCGACAAAATCCACACGCTGATCATGCCCGTAATACCCATAATTAGGGTTAGCATGGTCTGTGTGCGGTAGCCTTGCTGCGGGTTCATCTTGCTGAAATTTGTAACGACCCAGAAGTAGCTGTCGTTAGCGTGCGAAACCGTCATCGCGCCCGCTGCGATCGCCATTACGACGAGCGCGCCGGACATTTCGGAGGTGAAGCCCAGCACCTGCATCAGCGAGCCATCCGCGTTAAACGCCCCCATAATCGAAGCGGTGGTGATGATCGCAACGGTGGAGCTTCCTTGCGCGCTTTTTAGGATAGCCGAGATCAGAAACGGGAAGAAAATCCCCGCAGCTTTAATCGCGGTCGCATTGTCCTTGATGTAGGTTACGAAGCCGGCGTCGGTGATGACCTTGCCCAATACTCCGCCCGCTGCGGTAATGAAGAGGATCGGACCTACGATCTTTAAGGATTCGTTTGTGATCTCGCTAAATTCGCCTAATTTGCCGGTTTGCACGAGCAAAAATACTGCAAAAACTACGCCCAAGGCTAGCGCGATGATAGGATTTCCTAAAAATTGAGAAATTTCGCCCGCAAATCCGCCTACTTTTAAGATCTTGGCGACGGAGCCCAGCGCCATAAATAGGATCGGTATCAAAATAGGGGCTAAGCTCAAAAATCCGCTCGGCAATTTACCGTATTGTTTAAGCAGATCGTCGTAGCTTTTTGCGATAACCTCATTTGCTTCAGCCTCGCTTATATGCACGCTCTTGGCGACTTTTTTGGAAAAAAAGTACGTAGCGATCAGCACCGGCAATGATACCACCGCGCCCATTGCGATTACGAGCAGCAGATTACCGCCTAGACCCACGGCGCCTGCTGCGGCGATCGGTCCCGGAGTCGGCGGGATGAATACGTGCGAGGCATAAAGTCCGCCGGAGAGCGCTACTGCAAGAGCGACCGGATTTTCGCCGATTTTTTTGCTGATCGCTTCTCGGATCGGGTTTAAAACGACGAAGCCGCTGTCGCAAAATACGGGGATGCCTACGATCCAGCCCATTATGAGCATCGCAAGCTCGGGGCGTTTCTGCCCGACTACGTTTACGACCATATCGGCGAGTTTGAGCGCCGCGCCGGTCTTTTCGAGCACGGTGCCGATGAGCGCGCCGAAGATTATGACGATACCGATACTCTTAAACGTGCCGCTGAATCCGTCGCCGATAATCGCGGGGATCTTGGCTAGCGGTATGCCCGCAACGATCGCGAGCGCCAGGGAGATAAGCATTAGCGCCAAAAACGGGTGAACGCCTGCTTTGGAGATCAAAAAAATCATCACGACGACCGCTATGGCGAAGCAGATGATTAACGCAACACCGCTCATAAAAGCTCCTTGAATGGATTTAATTTGCCCGCAAGCGGTTTAAGCTAAGCCGTTTGCACTTCAAATTTAATGCGGTAATTTTAGCGAAATTTTAATATAAAGCAAGAATGGCGGCGTTAAATTCATAAAAATTTATGATTTATGCGGGAATGAAGGACTAGCTGGCGGAGTTTATCGGTTGGAATTTATCGGTTGGAATTTATCGGTTGGAATTTATCGGTGCCGCGCGGCGATAGGCGGTTTAAATTTTAAAATTTACGGGTTTGCTTTGATGCGCTACGCGGCGGGCGGCGGAAATTTTATCGCGGATCGGTAGTCGTGGCGCAGCAATGGCAGTGCGCTTGCGCTTTACGCGCAGCTTTGGCAGCTAAAGGGCGTGAGCGACGCGCAGGGCTTTGCGGCGCTTGCTGCGGCGGAAGCAGTGAAGATAGAGCGCAATAGCTGCGGCGGCGATAGCGGCGATAGCGGCGATGAAAGGCGATAGTATCGGCGATGGCGGGATTTTTGATATACAATGGCGATGATAGAATTTTGATCGAAATTTACTCACGCGGCGATGAAATTTTAATTAAAACTATCGGCAGAAGCGGCGAAATTTTAATCTAAAGCAGGCAACATAGGTAGAGCTTAGATCAAAATATCGCGCGTAGCGGCTCTGATAGAAATCGGCAGCAATCTGCAGTAGAATTTTGCGGCTTTTTATATAATTTTTCTGCGAGTATGCTGTGATCTTTATTTGGATTTTTCAAAATTCCTGGCGGTCTTTGCGTAATCTATCTACGGCGGGATTTCACAGCTCGGCTAAATTTACAGAGCCATTTTAAATTTAGAAGGTCGTTTTAAATTGTGCAGAGGACAAAGTAGCCGAAACGAGGCATTCGGTTTTAAAATTTGCAAAGCCGATTCGCTCTCGCCTCTTTTTTGGGCGCTCTTTGCGTGTTTAAATTTTGAGTGCAGCGCTACCTCAGCCGCTTTAAGCGCGTTTTTGAGATTTTATAAATTTTCGAGCTTGCGTTTTGGCTGAAATTTTGATCCACGATCTCGTCCGCTGCCGCTTTCGCCCAGACTTCGTCAAAGTTTTGCCCGTTTAAATTTGCGCTGCTGGAGTAGAGCCAGTCAAATTGCCTCAAAAACTCCTCGTGAGCGCACTCTTTCACGACGCGCACGGCGGTGCCGTTCGGATACAAAAAGGTCGTTTTCCTCGCACGGCGCACTAAATTTTTAAATTTAGCGGGCACGCGAGCAAGGTTTTTTAGCTCGCTAAACTTAGCCGTCGTTATGAGGCAGGGTTTATCCGCTGCTCGGCGTTTGAGCACGTTTATCTCGCGAAAATCCTTACTTAAAAACCCGGCCGTCGTATCCGTTTGTGCCAAATAGATCATCTCTCCTCCAAATTTAGGCCTTTTTCCTATCTTTGGCCAGCAAAAATATGCATGAGATAATGAGCGTAAAGCCCGCAAAATCAAGAAACACGAACTCCGTCCCCAACCAAAAATAGGCAAACGCCGCCGCGCTAACGGGCTCGATGCACGCGATCATGCTCGCCCTGCTAGCACCTATTATTTTTAGCCCCGTCATATAAAAGCTAAACGCACATATCGTACCCAAAATCACCACCGCGGCAAGCGCCGCAAAGCCGTCCGCGTCGCTCACGCCGCCCAGCTGCCAAACCCGCGTGTAAAGCGCAAGCGCGCCGCCGCCGATGACCATGCCCCAGCCTAAATTTAGCGCAATGGGGTATTTTATATTTAGCTTCGTAGGAATGAGGCTGTAAATCACGACGCCAAGCGCGCTAATGAGGCACCAAACCAGCGCCTCCGCGCTGATAACGAGCGAGCCCAGATCGCCGTGGGTGGCGAGCAGCACGACGCCGAGCACCGCCAAAATGAGCGCGATGAGCTCGACCTTTTTAGGCGCGCGCCGCTCTAAAAAGCAAACGACGGCGAGGATGAGCGCGGGCGCGGAGTACTGGATCACGGTCGCGACGGCGGCGTTTGAGAGCTCGATACCGCAAAAGTACGAATACTGCGTCATCATGAGCCCAAAAAACGCATAGATAAGCAGCTGCGGCAGCAGCGCGCGATCTTTTAGCGGTGCAAGGGCTGCGCGCGGCGAACGCGCTAAATAATACGCCGTCATCGCAAGCCCGGCGAGGCTCAGGCGATAGGGCACGAGCCAGTCGGCGCTGACGCCCTTTTGCGTGAACAGATACTGCCCGCAAACGCCGCTAAAGCCCCATAATATGCCGCCGAGAAGAGTAATGAAAACGCCGAAAAATTCGCTCTGAGATCTCATTTGCCGCCTTAAATTTAAAGCCAAAGTATATAAGCTTATGCTTAAGCTGGGGTTAAATTTGGGGTTTTGGCGCGGCGCGATGAGCAAGGTAGGTGGAGCTAAATTTAGGCAAATACAGCAAAAATCGGCAAAGATTTGAATTTGAGCGGATGGATAAGGAGGGCATTGCAAAATAATCTTCGAGGTTGTATTTTAAATTTTAAACCCGACAAGATGGGCAAAAATATCGCGCGGCTAGATAAGGTGGTTCTAAAATTTAACCGCACGCAATCCAGCCCTTCTTCATGTCTTGCATTTGCAGCTTTTTAAGAATCAACTAGAGCGTAGCGCTGGGTTTTCTCTTACTTGTAAGCTGCTTTTAGCGGAGTGAAAAAGATGGTAGCAAACGCGGCGAACAAAAATAGCCTGTGAAGCTCAAAATTTTAAAACTAGCAATGTATATTTTTTTTGCGGTTACAAATTTGCGAAGCAGAAAGCAAAAAGCGCACTAAAATTCAAACGCTTAAATTTTAAAATTTCAAACTCTCTTGTTCTAATAGTCGCAAATCCGCAATCTTTCGCTTAAATTTGGCGAAATTCGCGTCCAGTTCGCGTTTACGCTTTACGGCGATCTCTATAAACTCGTCCTCTTTTTCAATGCCTACGAATTTTCGTCCTAGCAAATTAGCAGCTACACCGGTCGTCGCGGAGCCTGCAAAAGGATCGCAAACTACGCTATTTTGAGTGCTTGCCATTAAAATTAACCGCACCAAAAGCGGTAGCGGTTTTTGCGTTGGATGCTTGCCGCACGCCTTCTCCCACGGCGCGATCGCGGGCAAGTTCCACACGTCGCGCATCTGCTTGTCGCTGTTTAGCTTTTTCATTAGCTCATAGTTGAAAATATGCTTAAATTTCTCACTTTTTCTTGCCCAGATGATCTGCTCCGAGCCGTGCGTGAGATAGCGGCAGCTAAAATTCGGCGGCGGATTGGTCTTTGCCCACGTGATGACGTTTAGAATTTTATAGTCCAGCTTTTGCAGTGCCCGACCGATTGAAAATATATTATGATACGTCCCGCTTATCATTACACTACCGTTATTCGTGAGTGCATCTTTGGCGAGCGCAAGCCATTCGAGATTAAATTTATCTATCTCATCGATGCCGTAGCTTTTGTCCCACTCGCCCTTGTTTACGCTTACGATTTGCCCGCTTTGAATACTAAGTCCGTCATTTGAGAGAAAGTAGGGCGGATCGGCAAAAATGAGGTCAAACTCGTCTTTAAATTTAGGCAAAATATTAAAGCAATCGCCTTTAAAAAGCTTAAAATCATCGGCTAACTTAAACATTTTTAAGCTCTTTTATAAAGTAATAAAGCGTGGCGAGATTATAAATTTTAACGCTTTTGTAGGCTTCTTCCAGTTTGTTTTTAGCCGCCAGCCACCCCTGTCCGTCGGTTATCCAGATAAATTTAAATCCGCCACAAAGCGCAATCTTTTGTGCTATTTCGATATAAGACCTTGCGACTTCGTTTAGCTTCGAGCCGCCCGTGCCGTAAAAATTCGCCTCGATCAGATATGTTACGCCGCCTGCGCTAATAACGAAATCGAAAATCTTTTGATCGCTTCCTAAATTTAGAGCAAAATTCCTACTGCTAACCTCGGTTTGAAAGCAGATATTTTCACTCTTTTCGGGCAAAACAAAGGGTGTTTCGATGTATTAAATTTACTCATTGCCGTTCGCGATAAAAACACGGACGTGATATCGGCTAACGGTGGGCTAACGAAACTTGGAACGTATTTTAAAAGTCCAGAAAAAATCTATGAGTTTTGCCAAGAAAGCGGACTAGATAAAATTTTTACGGACGGAAAGGTTAAAAATTTGCACGATTACGTATTCGGCGTGGAAGTCGGGCTCGATACGAACGCACGAAAAAATCGCGGAGGCGTAAATTTCGCGCGAACGATTTCAGAGTATCTTGAAAGTGAAAATATCTGTTTTCAAATCCTTTGAACCGAGTAAAAAATCAAGCGTGTGGAGCTTGATAGAAACGGATTTTAGATTTTTGCCGCATTTTTCAAAGTCGGTAAAGTAGTCAAGGCTTGCATTTGTTTTTCTAAGTGAGCGTAAAAAGTCATCGAATTTCGTTAAATTTGGTTCCATAAATTTCCTAAATTTCAGTTTTCGGCTCATCCGCGATCGTCGCTTTAAAGTCCGCGCAGACGAAGTTCTCTGCACTCAAAACAATCTCGCAATTTTCGTAAGCCGTCTGCGCGATCTTACACGCTTCTTCTTTATTTTTCGCTTTAATTACAACCTTTTTAGCCAAAATTTCGGCAATCTCTACTTCAAATTCTTTCATCAAATCCCCATTTTTACTTTCGCGCTCTCGCTTTCTAAGTCGTATTGTTTGGCGATACTTTCGTAGCTCGCAAATTTCACGCTACCGGCAATATCTTTGTATATCGACGCGCTTATTACGCTTTGAAACTGCCTCAACCTGCCCTTATCCGCGACGACAAACATTTTGGCGTTAAAATCCTGAAGTTCGTAAAATTTATTGAGAGAATTTTTAAAGTCCGTCGAGTGCTCAACCTCGAAAAACGCGTAAGGTAGATTTCGCTCGTTAAACCAGATCGCATCGATGCTACGCGCCTTATTTAGTATGCTCGGATAGGCAAATTCGTAAATCGCCTTGAGTGAAGTGAGGTCGTCCAGCTTTTTGCTTGCGACGAAGCTTTTATTTTTATCCTGTGGCGGCACATAGGTTTGAAATTTGCGCAGGTTGCCGATCTCTACGATAAGGCCTTGAAAATAGGAGTGAGTGAAGCTATCTCGCGGATTCGCGCCACTTTCAAAGCCTTTTAAAATTTGCGTCTCAAGCGACTTTAAGCCCCAAAGACCCGGGCGAATCTTAAAAAATTCTGCGTTTTCTTGCAGGATACGCCGTATAGAAGCAAATGGCGTTTTCGTCGGCCACGAACTAATGTCGGTCGCAGAATAAAGTTGCGATAGAGTCGCTGCACCGCCAAGCTCTATCATCGCCGCTATCACGAAATCTTTTTGTTTCATCTTTGCTTGTCCGTTTTTGTTGTCGCTAACGCTCGGATAAAATTTAACTTCATATTAAACAAGCCTTCGCTTCGGACGCAGACGAAATTTGCAGGCGGGATGGTTAAAATTTGCGGCGTCTGCTTTGGCGCGTAGAACTGCTTAAACTCTTTTTTAAAATCAAACATTTTATTCCCTTTGCAAGGTAAATTTCATAAAATTTTGCGCTAAAAACGAAGCTTAAATTTTAAACTGCCTTAAAATTTTACATCATTACGCGATTGCGCAAATGCAAAATTCTACGCAATTTTACGTTCGCCGCATCGTTACAAGAAATTTTGCCGCAAGCGCGTCAATGCGTCGCTACGCAATAAAATTTAACGCCGCTATAAATATTTTAAAATTCCGCCGAAGCGCGCGGCTAAAGCGGCAAAATTTGAAGTGCCGCTTTAAATTTAAACGAGCGCCAGCTTCAGTACCTCTTCGATTCGCTCTACCGGCGTTATTTTCAGATCGTTTTTGACCTCGTCCGGGATCTCCGCCAGGTCGCGCTCGTAGTTTTTGCGCGGGATCAAAACCTCGGCGATTTTGGCTTTGTGCGCGGCGATGAGCTTCTCCTTAAGCCCGCCGATCGGCAGCACCTTGCCGCTTAGCGTGATCTCGCCCGTCATCGCTAGATCTGCGCGCACCTCGCGCTCGCTTAAAATCGACGCGATCGCCGTGCTCATCGTGATGCCCGCGCTCGGTCCGTCCTTGGGCGTCGCGCCCTCGGGCACGTGGATGTGAAGGTCGAATTTGTTATAAATCTGCTCCGAGCTTTCGGAATTTTCCTCCGCGTCTAAATTTCGCGCCGCAGGGCTTTTAGACGCAGCGCCGCCATTTGCGCGCAATGCGGAGTTTTTGCCGCCGCGCGAGGCTTTTGCCGTACCCCTGTCCGCGTCTTGCCCAGCTTGTAGCTTACCCTCGTCGATTAGCACCTTTACGACGCTAAAGGCGATCTGCGCGGATTCTTTCATCACGTCGCCGAGCTGGCCCGTGATCGTCATCGCGCCCTTGCCTTTGATCTTGACCGCTTCGATCTTGAGCACGTCGCCGCCTACCGCAGTCCACGCAAGCCCGTTTACGATGCCGATTTGATCGCGCTTTTCCACTTCGTCGATCTCGAAAACCTTTTTATTTAGAAATTCGCTCAAATTTTTCGTTGTAACGACGATCTTTTTAAACTCTTTGTCTTTTAAAATTTTAACCGCGACCTTGCGGAAGATCGCTGCGATCTGGCGACGCAGGTTTCGCACGCCGCTTTCGCGCGTGTACTCTTCGATGATCTCGGCAAGGGCTGCGGGGTTGATCGCTACGTCGGCGGATTTTAAGCCGTGGCGCTGCAACTCCTGAGGGATCAGATAGTCCTTGGCGATCTGAAATTTCTCCTGCGGCGTATAAGAGCTAAGCTCGATAAACTCCATCCTATCGCGCAGCGGCGCGGGTATGAGAGATACGTCGTTTGCCGTGGCGATAAAGATGATCTTGCTAAGATCGATGTTAAAATTTAGATAGTAATCCCTAAAGCTCGAGTTTTGCTCCGGGTCTAAAATTTCAAGCAGAACCGCAGTCGGATCGCCCTTGTATGAGTTTGAAATTTTATCGATCTCATCGAGCACGATGACGGGGTTCATTTGATTTGCCTCGATGAGGCCTTGCACGATGCGGCCCGGCATCGCGCCGATGTAGGTGCGGCGGTGTCCGCGCAGCTCGTTTACGTCCTCAAGCCCGCCTAAGGCGATGCGGATAAGTTTGCGTTTAAGCGCGGTCGCGATAGAGTTCGCAAGGCTCGTCTTGCCTACGCCGGGAGGGCCGTAGAAGCACAAGATCGCGCCGCCGTTTTTGCCGCCCTCTTTGCTCTTCTTGCCGCTTGTGCCGCGAAGCTCCAAAAGCTGCTTTAGCGCGAAATACTCCTCGATGCGCGCCTTGGGCTTTTTTAGCGAGTGGTGGTCTTTATTTAGCTGAGCGGTAACGCCCTCGATGGACATCTTATGTTTGGCGGTCTTTTCAAAAGGCACCTCCAAAACCCAGTCCAGATAGCTCTGCACGAGCCCCGCATCGGCGCTGTCCGGATGAAGGCGGGCAAATTTATCGATCTGCTTTTTAATCTCTTTATAGGCATCCTCGCCCAAATAGGGCTTTTTGGCTTCCAGCTTTTTGCGGTATTCCTCGATCTCGACGTCGCGATCGGCATCGCCGCCGAGCTCCTTTTGGATCTGCTTGAGTTGCTCTTTTAAAAAATACTCTTTGTTCGTCTTGTCGATCTTGGAGTGAACTTTGCTTTTGATCTCCTTTTCGAGCCTCTGCGCTTCGATCTCGTCGGAGATGTAGTTGATGAGGTTGAAAAGGCGCTTTTGCAAATTACTCTCGGTAAAAAACGAGTAGGCTACCTGCTTTTTTAACCGCAGTGCGCTTAAAATCAGGTCGCAAACTCGCGCGGCGTCGGTGCCGTCGTCGATGGTCTTTAGCAGATCGTTTGGAAAAAAATGCGTAAGAGTGCTAAGCGTCTTGGTTTTTTCCTTTAGCACGCTTACCAGCGCGTCTAATTTTTGATCGTTGCCGCGCTCGTCGTGGATGATATCGACGGTAGCGACCAGCGGATCTTGCGAAATTTCTTTTACGATTTTGCCTTTTAGCGCGCCTTGGAATAAAATTTTAACCCGACCGTCAGGAAGCGGTACGGTTCTCATCACGGAGCCCACGACGCCTGCATTATAGATACCGCCGAAGCTTCTATCGCCGCTAAATTCCGACTTTGAGCTTACGACCATTATCATAGATTCGTTTTTGGCGGCTAGATCGAGAGCCTTTTTGTTATGCTCGTCGCCGATGAAAAGGGGCGCTATCATAAATGGATATAAAAATAGCTCGTCCTCGACGATGATAGGCAGATTGCTCGGGAAGGTTGTATTTTGCATCAGTTGCATCGCCCCTCCTACTCAAAAATCGCGCGGTACCAAGGCGAGCGCGGTTTAATGACATCGGTGCCGTTTAGCGGGGATTCTTCGATGCGCTGCTCGTAAATTTTGGCAGAACTTTCGCGATCGGTTCGCTGGTAAAGGTCTTTGATGTCGATATTTAGCTGATGCTCGGCAAGCCTGAGCTTCGTTAGCATCGTCTCAAGTAGCGGACGATACTCGCTCTGCGGATATTCGGCGATAAATTTATAAATTTCGTTTATGCTGTTTAGCATTAGCTTTTGGTTACGACTCGGGCGGCTAAAGGAGTCGAAATTTGCTCTGATCTTTAGATATCTTGCGTATTCGATCTTTTGCGTCGTGCCGTAGAGGCGGATATATTCGTCTAGGTATTTGTTTGCTTTCTCGTAGTTTTCGTCCTGCACGAATGCCCACGCCATAATGAGCGTCATCTCTTCAAGCAGTGGAGAGGCGATATGCTCGCTCGAAAAGCCGGTGTAGTGCTTCTCGGCATCCTCCATGCTTGCGTTATCGATATCTTCTAAAATTTTAGAATACCATGCCTCGGGGCTTAGATTAAAAAGCTCGCCGTCTCCCTTACCGCTGCAGCCGCCGATAAAAGCGACAAATAGGGCGCAAAATAGAATTTTATTTAGATTTGTCATAAAGAAATCCTTGGAATTTATTTAGCCCGTAATTTTATAGTCTTAGGGTAAATGCAAGCTTAAATTTAAAAGGCCGAATCGAGAAATGAGGTTTTGGGTTTATTTTTTGAACGGTTAAAGTTAAATTTTGTTCGTAAAAGCCGAGAAATTTCCATGGATAATTCTAAATTTAAGTTTAACAATAGTATAATTAGCGCCAATAACGTAAATAAAGTTTGCGTTTTGAATTTCAGAATTTTGGAAGAAAGGATTTGAGATGAAAAAAGGTTTTACTCTAATCGAGCTGATCTTTACCATCGTGATTTTGGCGATCACTACGATGGCGATCCCGCGCATCGTCGCGCAAACGGCGAAGTCCAATGAATTTGCTATAAAGCAGGAACTTGTTTTAAGCGCAAAAACATTTCTAACTAGTGCCGCAAAGGCTCCATGGGATACGAGTTATGTGGCTGGAGAGACTTCTTGTGGCGGCATAGTTGCAGCCTGCACGGTTCCTGTTAAAATTCATTCCATCCTAAACGGAGCCGGAGGAGTAGGCATAACTAATTGTCCGGACGGACAGCCATGCACACTGATACGACCGGGGATTTTAAATACCGCTGCTAACAGTAGAGCGATATCGCCCGCAGCTCCAACGCCTCATGCAAGCTTTGGTAATGATAAAACAACTGTTTATAACGATATAGACGACTATAACGGCTATAATAAAGACATGCAGCCGCCGGTAAAATCCTTGGGAGGAGATACCGATGGAGATTTCTTACTTACTACCAATATTAGAGTCGCAGTAGATTATGTAACCGATATTTTAACCAATGGCAATTATGTAGGCAGTCAAAGCATTGCCGGCGTTTTAAGCGATCAACCGGCAAACGGCACTCCTACAAATTTAAAGATGATAACTATAACGGCAAGTGATGCAGCCGATCCGAATAGCTTCGTCGTGCTTAGGACATATTCGGCAAATATCGGTAACGTTTCGCAAAGTGTTTTAACCAGATAGATTGTGAGTCGTCATCATGAAAAAAGCATTTACTTTAATCGAGCTCGTATTCGTCATAGTAGTTTTCGGTATTATATCGATGTTCGGAGCGGATCTATACACCCAAATTTACAGATCATATGTCCATACCAGAGCGCTTAATCAATTGGAAGCTAGAACTCAAAACGCTATAACGCTAATTTCCGGCAGGCTGGAGGATAGGATTAAGGGTACCGTCATAGGCAGGATAGCAGATCAGCCGCTGGCCACTAATTTTACAGATCTTTCATCCATTACGGCAAATCATGACATTATAGAGTGGATAGGGCAAAGCATAGAGACAAAAAATTTGGGTAGTGCAAATCCGGGCTGGAGTGGATTTATAGATTTAAACTCAGTTCCCGCTGCTGCAAATTTAAACGGGCCATTTACCTTAAATACTCAAGGTAGCCTTTTGACCGGCGTAAATGCCGTTCTTGCAAATTTACGCGCAGGTTCCGCTAGCGCAAATAACGGCACTTTCGGAGTTATCTTTAGAAGTGCTACGGGAGATTTAACCGCAAATATCGGACCGTTTTACGGATACGCAAATGATGGGCAGAGGATCTTAGTAGCGACTGCTAACGCAGATAATGCTAATGCCGAAATTTTAAATATAACTAATTATCCCCCAAACGCTATAGGAAATCGTGAATTTTCCGAGCAATACTATGTGGCCCATACCGCTTATTCGATAGTGCCGATTATACCGGCCGGACAGGCGGACTTACTTTTTGCGCCGACACCGGATCCTGTCGATAAAAACTTTGATCTGCAGCTGAGATATAACTATCAGCCTTGGGCGGGCGAGCAATACAATGGAGCCGTTCCTATGCGAGCGTTGATTGCACAGGATGTTAGCTTGTTTAGGTTTCGCTACGATAATGGCGCCGTAGCCTTAAAACTATGTATGAGAGATAACGGTAGAAACCTTGATCCTGCTCAGCTTGATCTCATCGTATGTAAATCGCAGGTGGTGTACTAATGAAAAGAGGATTCAGCTTAATAGCGGCTATATTTTTTATTATTTTAGTGGCGACTACGGCAATAACTGCTTTAAGTATAGCTGCGATGACGGCAAGGGACGTAAATAATATACGTTCTAAAGAACAGGCTCTGCTTTTGGCGCAAAGCGCTACGGAATTTGCGGTAATGGCTATGCAAGCGCATAATTATCCTAATCCTGCAAGTCCTGCGGGTGCAGGTACAAATTGTTTGGAAACTATAAATTTGACCTATCCTAATGCAAATAATCCGGAGTATAATATAGCTATAAGCATATATTATCTGGATCCAAATTTAGGTTGCACCGCTGCAAATATGATCGGCGCACGAGCTTTTTTAGATAGCTCGGGGAATCCGGTACCGAATAATGTAGTAACTACTCATATGGCGCTAGTAGACGTTACGGTAACGTCTACGGATCTGCCGCGTATAACCTATAATAGGCGAACATTGCAAAAACCATAACGTAAAGGAGAGACGATGAATTTAAATATCGTAGGTAAGCAGTTTGAGTTGACGGAACCCATAAAAGAGTATGTTGAGAACGCATTTGAAACGCTTGGGAAATATAATCTAGATCTTATCTCGGGACGCTGCGTGATCTCGGCCGACGAAAAACAGGGTAAAAAAGGCTTTGTAGTGGATTTTTCTTTAAATTTAGCGCATAAAGACACCATAGTCGTGCGCCAAAAAGATAAAGATCTCTATGCCGCCGTCGATCTCATCGTAGATCGTGCTTCAAAAGTTCTACGCAGATACCACGATAAGGTAAATTCTCATAAAAATCGCGACGAGATGAAACAAAACGCCGTAGATAATGCAGTCGGTGCCAATAAGCCAAATTTAAACGATGAAGTTGATGAGATCGTCCCTACCGAGCTGGATCTATATAAGCCGCTAGAGATTGACGAAGCCCTAAATAAGCTTAAAGAAAGCACCGATCAGTTCTTGGTCTTTAACGATATGGATGCTAAAATGCGCGTACTTTATAAGCGCAAAGACGGTAAATTCGGCTTATTTTAGAATTTTAAAATTTTAAGGCGCGATAAATTTCGCGCCTTTTTTTGTTTGGCGGTCATTGTTTATTCATTGCTATTTAATTTTTACTTTAGCTTAAAGTAAATAAAATCGTACTTTATAAAATTATTTTTTTATAAATTCTTTAAAATTTATTTACATAACACCCTTTAACCATCCTAAGTTTAAGCAAAAAAAATGTAAAATAATAGTCAAAAATTATGTTATTGACCGGAGGGTAGTATCATGAAAGTTAAGAGTTTTAGCTTTGCGCCTCTTTTGGCGCTGTTCGTTTGTTGTTTGACAAACGCGTTTGCAGATGATAGCAGGTCGAACGTGAAGATAAATCCTGCTACCCCAATAAGCAACGAGTATCGTGACGATGGCTGGCTGGACGGAAGGAGAGGTGGTTGGACTTGGCACGGAGATCAGGGTTTGTATAATTTCACCACTATAAAAAACTTTCCGTCTGACGAATTAAATCAAAAGCCGATAGTTAGATTCGGCGGTGCGGGCACATACGTCTTTGGAGACTACGCCGTGACCGGAAAGCCGGTGATTAGTTTAAGCTGGCCTTCTGCTACAGGCAGTGGTTACATGTGGGGAGCAAAAGGCACATACATTAAAGATGACGGCGACGGACAGTTTTATTTGAATAGTTCAAAAGCTGTTTTGAGGCTTCCTAAGGGCGTGACTAAAGACGATATAGTCTATGCGAGACTTTATTGGCAGGGAAATATATTCAGCACGACTGATTTTGACAGCGAAGCAGAATACAACAGCAAAGACGGAAAAAAATTGACCGGTTTTGCTAAGGGGTATACACGGGTGAAATTTAAAATGAAAAGCTCGAAAGGTAAAGCTAGCATAATAGAAGATGTTTATAGAGATAGATGCGAAGGAACGGCTGCTTGGAACTTTTTGGCAAAATCTCGCAAGCCCTTACGTTTGCGTTTAAAATATGGCTGCACTAAAGATATTACCGATCTAGTCAAGCAATATTTTGAAGATTATTCCGACAGCATTGAATTTACTGTAGGAAACGTAAGAACGAGTGATGGTATGGATCCAATCGGTGCAGATTTTACCAATGGAGAGTTCGACAGCGCTCGTATTGGGCCGTACGGCGGATGGGGAATAATCGTAGTATATGATAAGAATTCAAAATCAAGAAAAGACTTGATGGAAAATTTACAAAGCTCCGCTAGCGTAACCGGCAAAAAGATGACTTATAAGGAAGCCTTAGCTTATAAAAATAACTATTTTAAACCTAAAAACGTAACTATTTACGGCGATTATCTTGTCGTCACCCCTTGGAATAATGGATATACGCCTATAAACATTAACGCTACCATCAGTGGATTTTATACACCTAGAAGTGGGTCCGTAAATGCAAAGCTAGGGTTTTTAGGGTTTGGTGGCGAGAGAAAAATGACCTCCGACGAGTATTTTAAAGTTCAACACAAAGAAACCGCACAAATGGATTCGCTATACGGATCCAGTGAGGTTAATCAATGGTTAGCTAACGATCGCGCTAATATATACGACGGCTCTGTCGCTTTACTTATAAATGATAACGGCACCTATAAGTATAGCTATCCATACGGCACCGGTTATTTAGGTGGATTTGATCTGGACGAATTCGATATCAGTTCAAAGATGAAGAATGCGCAATCTAGTCTAAACATCTCTTTGGGTGCGGCGTGGGAAGATCTCAACGGAGGTCAAGCCGATCAAAACTTCATAAGTATGATTGCTATTTCCGCCGATTTGTATGTCCCTCAAATGTGCTATCAGTATGAAGTTTATACGGCTAGAGAATGGCTTAAATTTTATGATTACAACGGCACTAGAATTAAGAATTATGGCAACGGTATACCTAAGCAATTTGATATGGGAGCCGGAACCGGAGCCGTAGTTCCTGGGGAAAGTGTATTCTATCGCGTTCGTTTTGAAAATAGAAACGGCAATAGTGAGGATGCCGTCGGTACGAAGATAATGGTAAATTTTGGCGATTACAATACCTATACCGCGGATAGTTCGGCAATAGATAATAGGCTAACCGCCAATACTTTCACTACCCAAAGCCCATATATTGCCGAGGACGCAGAATTTGTATATCTCAAAGATAACGAAAAAGGTCCTTATGAAACTATGCGAGATGTGTTAAAAGGTGCAAACGGGAAAAAAGTTACCACACCTGTTTATAAAGATAGGCAATTTAATAGTACCACAAATAATAGATTGACATTTTATATAGGTAAGGATGCCGGCGATGTAAAAAATTCTACGGTTAATGGTGGCTTGATGAAGCCTGGCGATAAAGTTTATGCCGAATTTAATGCTACCGTAAATAGCGGAACGATAAAATTTGTTCCGCCTACATATACCGTAGGATATAACATACAGCTTAACGTTGGTGGAAAAACTACTATAATTCAGTTTGACGACGGAGCGGACATAGAAGAATGCACCGAGGTTAAGAGAAATGAACCTGCCGTTATGGTTCTTAATGGTTTGCAGGTTGTTAATCAAAACTTTAAAGACGGCAAGGCAACCGATCAGGATGATAGATTGTTTACGCAGGCTTCAGAGCTGCCTTTTGATGCAAATTTGATCTTTAGACCGAATTTAAGTTCGTTGTTTAAATGTAAAGAACTAGATGCAAGCGGAAACTGTGTGGATTATGATACTTCATCGATACCGGATAATTATAAGAAGCTATTTAGGAATGTAAACGGAAAGACTCAATATGGCGGCTATAGCGGTACCGAAAAATTACAAGAATTTAATCTGCCGGGTAAGTTATTTTTATCTGTAATTGACGCTAAGCAGGCCTCTACTCTTGCGTGCAAACTTATAACGGATACATATAAGATTCCGTTTAAACTGGGTAATAGTAAAAAAAGCGGATATAGAGTCGATCATGAAGTTCTCTTTAATAATAAAAAGATACTGGAGTTGAAAGATTTAGAGATTGCCGATGCTTACAAAGGCTTGAGTTTTATGCTTAGCTATCGTCCGGATGCTTTGGATTTACCTGATAGTAGTTTAGTGGTAGATACCAATATAACTGCAGCATTGCAAGATCGCAATGATTACTATATCGAGCAATATAGACAAAAGCTATTAAAAGAGGCAGGATATTATAAGCCTGGAATTACAAAAGAGGAGAAGGAAAATATCGAAAAAGCAGTAGCGGCTAAAATCGCAGAGCTTACAAAGCAGCTTACTACCGCCCAAACTTGGCTTGGAACGGCAATATCTTCCGACGGAACTTTCCATATATGCAATAGCGATTCATTTGTTTTGAGGCCTGCATATTTTGATATAACTGATGATAAAAGCGGAGATAGCTCCAAAAATAATATTAAAAAGTATGCCAAGCTAGTCGACGTGGGTGCAAGTGGCGATATAACCAGAAAGGGCGAAACCGCAGATCTTTATCAAGGTACAAATTTGCGTTTGGGCGGTGATTATGAAGACAACGTAGATATGTTAAATAGCGTAATCTATCCGAAGAGCGCTAAAAATAATGGCGTACCAAACTATAATGCGGTGATTGGCGATATGTCCACTAGCGGTGCGCAGGCGTTTAGAATGAGAAATAGCTACAATAGCGATTCGGACCCGGATGATAGCAATGAATTTAATAAAATAAGCGAGGTTAGAACATATCTAAGACCATTTATTTCTAATCAATGCTACAATAGCGTCCAATCGCAGTCTCTTTATATCGAAAAAGATAAAAACA
The DNA here is from genome assembly GCF_938030785.1 of uncultured Campylobacter sp. GTDB lineage: Bacteria > Campylobacterota > Campylobacteria > Campylobacterales > Campylobacteraceae > Campylobacter_B. The sequence continues at coordinate 6,473 of NZ_CALHIK010000017.1, read as the reverse complement.
AGGTAAATTCGAGGTTAAACGAAGGCGTTAAACAAGACGGTTGCCAAGGCGGAATTCCTATAGAATATAAGGGATTTAAATATAACGCCTCTAAAAGAGTGTATGAATATGACGGCACCACCGATATCAAGAGTGCAGACTTCGGTAAATATGCCGGTAATTGTAGCACCGCCGGAACTACAAAGAATTTCGACGTGTTCTATACCAGAGTATGGGATAAGACCGCTACCAAACTATGGGCAAATTTCGGTTATGAAAGTTCCGAAGTAACCGACGGCTACATTAGTAAGAAAAAGATGAAGTATGCTCCGTATCTGATGAATGAGTCAAAGAAAGAGCCTACGAAGAAAGATATCAAGCCAGCGTTACTTTATACTGCTGCACTAGAGGATAAAGGCGAAATTTTTAACTATTATAATGTCGGAGATGTTCTGGTTAATGTGTATGATAACTCATGGACGGATAACTACGGAGATCAGACATATATTAAAAATCAAGCCGGAAAGCAGGATTGGGTAGGTACCACATGCATTATTAACTCTTCTACAAACAAACGCGATGAGCTGGGTAGAATAGGTTGCGATGTGGGTATGAAAGATAATAAGTACTTGGTACTAAGATATAAGCCGGATAGGATCATACTCTCCATGACAAGCTTAGATAATGCTTCTTATGCAGCCGGTACTACTGGTGGGGCTAGGATTTTAGATAATAACGTAAGTTCATTTGCCGAAAATCTTTCCGCTACTGCTATTACGGGCGCATTTACTTATTATAGTATGCCGGATGTAGAAACCGACATTACCGTAGCGACGGGAGATAATCCTACTGCGAATAAAGCGGTTACTAGACAATTGCAGCAACTTGCTACCATCAAATACGATGCCATAGCATATCTATCGAATAAAGTTTATAAAGATGTAGTTGCCACTTTATACGATGGAGGAAGGGCCGTTATAGATCCGGATGATGCTACTAAAACTGCTGCGGTATGTGGCTTTGCTAGCGATTTGGATTTGCAGGTAAATTTCTCTTTCGATTGTTCTACTGCAAGCGGTCTTGTTGACGGCAGATGTTTAAGAGGCGCTCAGGAAGCGGCAAATTTAAATCGCACTGCAGCGAATGTAGATTATAGACCTTATCAGGGCGCTAATTACAGCAATGTTCGCTTTACTATACCTAGCGGAACTGAGTTTTTCGCCGAGGCTTTTTGTGCTACAGGCGGCGCTGCATACGACAGCAGGTGCTTCAAGTATAATGTAAGGACGCTAAACGGTACGACACTAAACGAAGCTACCGGAGGTGCTGGTTACCAATTACCTATACCTTTAAATATGGCTATCAACTACTATACGAATGCAGATCTAAGCAACGGCTTCGTAAATGCTAGAAAAGCGGCCGGCGATCAGGGGGCCTTTGGAGGACAGCTAGAGTATAATCCGAAAGATAATGCAATGATGCTAATGGCTAGAGGATTTAGCGGCGGTAGAACTCCAAATGCAAAGATCTATTTCAATTTTGATAGGATGCATAAGACGGCTAGTAGACCGATAATGATCTATGCCGAAGACTTTAATGTCAACAGAGGAAGCCTAAATTTACACAATAGGATTGAACCTGCAAGTTTCGATAAAAACTACGATATGGTATCTAGCTCTGTTATTTATGAGACTTACGATAATAGTAGCGTAGCAATTACAAGTGAGGATTTTGATCAGTATTTGGATAGAATGCGCCAAGAGCTAGCAGAGACTGGTGTAAATTTAGCGGATCGAGCGGCTTACATATCTTATGCTAACGGCAATACTAAACAATATAAAGTCGGAGATGCATTTACTTATTACGGCGATAATGTCGGTACTTATGCCTTATTCGTATACGGCAAGGCAAATGAGCCTAGCGATGGAGCTACTATTTATGAGGGCAATTTTGCGACCGGAGCACAAGTGGGCGTACAAAACTCCATATATTGTGGTCAGGTGAGCGGTTGTGCAACTATCCCCGTCCCTCAAAAAGGTGGAGTGGATTTAAGATATCTGGTCCCTAACGGCACTATTTTCAATGCATTGAACATAGCTGTTCCTAACGCCGATACCTCTAAATTTATAACCAATACGCTTCAAAGGTATAATTCGGGCAATATTCAACAGTACTTTGTTAGCCAATACCTGCCTGAAAATGCGGGTATTAGATCCAGTCGTGACGATAAAACTACGGATGGAGTCGAAAATACGACTTTTGCCGCAGCCAGAAAAGGAACGACTAGAGTGGAGGTCATCACTAATCCATGGCTAATATATACGCCTACCGACGGCAATAGTAGAATTTGGATAAATGGCGGAATAAATACCGGCTATACCGGCGCTCCGCAGTATTTCAACTACTTTTTTGTTCAATTCTTGAATGCCGGTACTTGGGGCGGTGAAGGCGGCGTGAAGAGCGGTACCGAAGATGATGTAGGCTCATTTGCCGGCGGAAACGATCTAAAAGATACAGCTGGAGATTCTGGTCAAATGACCACCGATACCGGTGAAAAAAGAACTATTCGCAATCAGCGAATCGACTGGTAATCCGCGCGCTTCTCGCTAAATTTAAAGGCTAACCGCAAGGTTAGCCTTTTTTTATGGCTGAGCTTTAAAATTCCAAATTGCTCGTCGGCAGCGATAAGTCTAAAATAAGCATGAGATTTTCACTAGGCCAAGCAAAATTTTGCTGCAAAATTTAATTCAAAACCCGCTAGAAATTTTCACACAAAATTCCACTAAAATTTCCGCCGCCCATTTACCCGTTTTTAAATGAAATTTCGGCACAATGCGGCTTAAAATTTCATCAGGAAAGCCACTTGAAAACAAAAAATATCAGAAATTTCAGCATCATCGCGCATATCGACCACGGCAAATCCACGCTCGCAGACCGCCTGATTAGCGAGTGCAACGCCGTTGAGGCGCGCCAGATGAGCAGCCAGATTATGGATACGATGGATATCGAAAAGGAGCGCGGCATCACGATCAAGGCGCAGTCCGTGCGGCTCGAGTACGAGCTCGGCGGCGAGAAATACGTTTTAAATTTAATCGACACCCCGGGCCATGTGGATTTCAGCTACGAGGTCTCGCGCTCGCTGGCTAGCTGCGAGGGGGCGATCCTCGTCGTGGATGCCAGCCAGGGCGTGCAGGCGCAGACTATCGCAAACGTCTATATCGCGCTACAGCACAACCTCGAAATCATCCCCGTGCTCAACAAAATCGATCTGCCCGCCGCCGATCCGCAGCGCGTAAAAGAGGAGATCGAGTACGTCATTGGGCTTGATTGCAGTAGCGCGATCGAGGTCAGCGCTAAAACGGGCGTGGGTATCAAGGAGCTTTTAGAGGCGATAATTACTCGCATCCCCGCGCCCAAAACGGACGATGCCGCGCCGCTTAAGGCGCTCATCTACGATAGCTGGTTCGATAACTACCTGGGTGCGCTCGCTCTAGTTAGGCTCTACGACGGCGTACTGAAAAAGGGCGACGAGGTCTATATAATGGGTAGCGAGAACCGCCACGAGGTGCTTGATCTGATGTATCCCAACCCGCTCGCGCCCGCCAAAACCCGCGAGCTTAGCAGCGGCGAAGTGGGCATCGTCGTGATGGGGCTAAAAAACGTCGCCGACGTGCAGGTGGGTGATACGATCACGCTTTTTAAGAAACGTGCCGCCGAGCCCGTGGGCGGATTTGAGAAGGCAAAGCCCTTCGTGTTTGCGGGCATATATCCCGTGCAGACCGATAAATTTGAAGACCTGCGCGACGCTTTGGACAAGCTCAGCCTAAACGACAGCTCGCTTAGCTACGAGCCTGAAACGTCGCTCGCGCTAGGATTTGGCTTTCGCGTAGGGTTTTTGGGGCTACTGCATATGGAGGTCGTGAAGGAGCGGCTCGAGCGCGAGTTTGATCTCGATCTCATCGCCACGGCGCCGACCGTCACATACGCCGTGTATCTCACGGACGGCTCCTGCGTGCGGATACACAGCCCCAGCGAGCTTCCCGCGCCAAATTTTATCGAGCGCATCGAGGAACCCTACGTCAGGGCGACCATCATCACTCCGAGCGAGTTTTTGGGCAATCTCATTAGCCTTTTAAATTTACGCCGCGGCATCCAAACCAAGATGGACTACATCACGCCGGAGCGCGTCCTACTCGAATACGACGTGCCGACAAACGAGATCATAATGGACTTTTACGACAAGCTCAAGTCCTGCACCAAGGGATATGCGAGCTTCGACTACGAGCCGATCGATTACAAGCGCGGCGATCTCGTAAAACTCGACATCCGCGTCGCCGGCGAAGCGGTCGATGCGCTCTCGATCATCGTGCCCGCCTCAAAGGCCGAATCCAAGGGGCGCGACCTCGTCAAAGCGATGAAGGAGATCGTGCCGCGGCAGCTTTTTGAGGTCGCGATCCAAGCGAGCATCGGCAACAAGATCATCGCGCGCGAAAACGTTCGCGCCATGGGCAAAAACGTGACCGCCAAATGCTACGGCGGCGACATCACGCGCAAACGCAAGCTGCTCGAAAAGCAAAAAGAGGGCAAAAAGCGCATGAAGGCGATCGGCAGGGTAAATTTGCCGAGCGAGGCGTTTTTGAGCGTGCTGAAGATCGATTAAATTTATCGCGCGGATAAATTTTATCCCCGCCGTGGGCGATAAGCTCGTCCTAAGCGGCAAAGTCTCGTTATATGCTCCCACGGGCGCGTATCAGATCCAGGTCTCAAATATCCGCAAAAGCGGCGAAGGCGAGCTGGAAGCGGCGTTTGCCGCGCTAAAAGAAAGGCTTAGCAAAGAGGGGCTCTTCGATATCGCGCACAAAAAACAGCTTCCGAAATTCGCCCAAAGCATCGCGATCATCACGAGCGCGGGTTCCGCGGCGCAGGCGGATATGCTTCGCACGGCGCAGGACCGCTTCGCGCTTTGCAAGATCGATCTGTATAACGCGCTAGTGCAAGGCGAGAGCGCGCCTGCTTCGATCATAAGCGCTCTGCGTGCAGCCGATGAGAAGGGCTACGATGCGATCGTAATCGCTCGCGGCGGCGGCTCGCGCGAGGATCTGTGGTGCTTCAACGACGAGGCCTTGGCGCGCGCGATCTACGCGGCCAAAACGCCCGTCATCTCAGCGGTCGGGCACGAGATCAATTTTAGCATCAGCGATTTCGTAGCCGATCACCGAAGCCTCACGCCCACCGCCGCGATGATCGACCTGCTCCCCGATATTTGCGCGATCTTTCAGAGCCTAGACGGCGTAAGCGACGCACTTGATAGGCTGATAAAAGATAAAATTTCATCCGCACAAAACGTGCTGAGCCTCGCAGCTCTGGAGCTTAGATCAAAATCTATCGAGCCAAAAATTTCAGGCTCGCTCGCGGGGCTTTTAAATTTCGAGCTTAAATTTAAAAACTTCATCAGCTCCAAGCTAAGCGCGGCAGAGCACACGTTAAGCGCAAAGGATGAGCTTTTGGCGCAAAAGGCGAAATTTTTTGAGATCACCAAAGACCTCGTTCAAATCCAAAAGGGCGGCAAAACGGTGAGCTTGGGTGAGCTTGCCGCGGGCGACGAGTTCGTCCTTTGCTCGCAGCAGCTTAGCAAAAATGCAAAAATCATCTAAAGGAGGCAAAATGGATAGGGTTTTAAATTTTAGCGCAGGACCTAGCACCATCCCGCTGGGCGTGCTAAAGCAGGCTCAAGAGGAGCTGCTAAACTACGCAGGGCTCGGATTTTCGATAATGGAGATCTCGCACCGCACCAAAATTTTCGAGGAGGTTTTGCATAGCGCGATGAGCCGCGTGCGCGATCTCTACGGCTTTTCGGATGATTTTACGATTTTATTTTTGCAAGGCGGCGCGAGCCTGCAATTCGCGCAGGTGCCGATGAACCTATACGCGGGCGGCGTCGCAGAATACGCTAACACGGGTAACTGGACGAGCAAAGCGATCAAGGAAGCGGGCGTGCTCGGCATAAACTACCGCGTGGTCGCAAGTAGCGAGGAGAGCAAATTCGACCGCATCCCCGAGGTTAAATTTTCTGACGACGCCGACTACGGCTATATCTGCTCGAACAACACGATCTACGGCACGCAGTATCCGCAGCTACCGCAGTGCGCCTGCCCGCTCGTAGTCGATAGCTCGAGCGATCTGTTTTCGCGCCCCGTGGAGCTTAGCAGCGTGGGGATGTTTTACGGCGGCATCCAGAAAAACGGCGGCCCCGCGGGCGTTACGATGGTGGCGATCCGCAAGGATCTGCTGGACCGCGCAAATCCCAAAACGCCGATGATCCTGCGCTACAAGACGCAGGCGGATGCGGACTCGATGAGCAACACCCCGAATACTTTCGGAATTTACATGCTAAATTTAATGCTCAGCTGGATCAAGGACGAGATCGGCGGGCTTGCGGCGATGCACGAGCGCAACAAGCGCAAAGCGGCGCTACTCTACGGCGCGATCGATGC
>NZ_CALHIK010000016.1 GCF_938030785.1 uncultured Campylobacter sp. | reverse complement strand
ACCATCGTGACGGCTTCGCACTGCGTCGGATTTACCTTGCCCGGCATTATCGAGCTTCCCGGCTCATTTTCGGGGATGTTTATCTCGCCGATGCCGCATCTTGGCCCGCTTGCCAGCCAGCGCACGTCGTTTGCGATCTTCATCAAATTTGCCGCCAGGCCGTTTAGCGCGCCGCTTAAAAATACCTCGGCATCGTGGCTGGTTAGGCCGTGAAATTTATTCGGATGGGATTTAAATTTAAACGCCGTGCCCGTTAGCGCGTTTAGCTCGTCGCTTACCATCTCGCTAAATTTCGGGTGCGAGTTTAGCCCTGTGCCCACCGCGGTGCCACCGATAGCAAGCTCCTCTAAAAACGGCATGGTAGCTAGGATCTGCGCCTTGCTCGCCTTTAGCATGTGCGCGTAGCCGCTAAATTCCTGTCCGAGCGTGAGCGGCGTGGCGTCTTGCAGGTGAGTGCGGCCGATCTTTACGATCTTTGCAAACTCGGCGGTCTTTTTATCCAGCGTCGCTTCAAGCTTTTCTATCGCTGGCAGTAGCTTTTTTTGAAGCTCTAGCACAAAGGCTATTCGCATCGCCGTAGGATAGGTGTCGTTCGAGCTCTGACCTTTATTTACGTGATCGTTTGGGTGCACGAATTTCGCGTCTCTCGCGTCCAGCGCCGCCTTATCGCGAAAATTTAGCCCCAAAATCTCCATCGCGCGATTTGAAACGACCTCGTTTAAATTCATATTCGACTGCGTGCCCGAGCCCGTCTGCCACACGACTAGAGGGAAATTTCCGTCCAGCTTGCCGTTTAAAATTTCATCGCACGCCTGCGCGATCGCCTCGGTGCGAGGCTCATCTAAGCGGCCCAGCTTGCGATTAACCAGCGCGCACGCCTTTTTTAGGTAGGCAAAGCCCTCTATGACCTCTTTAGGCATCGTCTCCAGCCCTACTCCAATCTCGAAATTTTCGCGGCTACGCTGCGTTTGCGCTCCCCAATATTTCTCATTCGGAACCTTTACCTCGCCCATCGTGTCTTTTTCGATACGAAATTCCATAATTAATCCTTTCCTAAGAAGTTTTTAAAATTATAAATCAATATATATAAATTATAATTGAATTTAAATCGTAAGATTTCTCTTGCGACGAGAAAGGCGACCCTAAATTAGCGATATTAAAATTTTACTAGAATCTCGCCAAGATGGGGCATTCTTACTGCGCAGTTAAACTAAAGGTGCTTATTTCGCTTCGCCCAGAACATCATCTTTATCGCGCAACTCCCGCTTATGCTTTTTGGTTACTTTTACGAGCGAGACCCTCGTGCCATCCATTCGCAGCACTTCGTAGTCGCAGTTTTCATCGCTGATCTTATCGCCGATCTCGGGCAGACTGCCGAAGAGATTAAAGACGTAGCCGCCGATCGTGAGCTGCTCGGTCTCCTCGTCGAAGTCGATACCCATCACCTCTTCGACGCCTTCGATCTCAAAGCGCCCTCTAAACTCGAAGGTATTTTCGTCGATGCGCTTGAAATTTTGCATCTTACCGTCGTGTTCGTCGTTTATGTCGCCGAAAATTTCTTCGATTATATCTTCCATCGTCAAAAATCCCGCCGTACCGCCGTATTCGTCAATAACGAGCGCGGCGAAAATGCGCTGCTTATTCATCATCGGTAAAATTTTAGAGATCGGGCTGTTTTCGGGCACGATGATGAGCTTGCGCACGATCTTATCGAAGCTTCGCTCACCCTTTTGTTGGATGATATCGCGGATGTGGATGAGGCCTAGGACGTTGTCCTTGCTGCCGTCGATATATGGAAAGCGCGTAAATCTCGACTGTAAGACGGTATCGTAGTTTTCCTCGTAGCTTACTTGCTTGTTTAGGCAGATTAGATCGCGGCGCGGCGTCATTATCTCTTTGGCGACCGTGTCGCTGAAATCGACGGCGTTTTTGATGATCTCGGTCTCTAGGCTATCGAGCACTCCGCCTTTTAGGCTCTCGCTCGCGATGATTTTGATCTCTTCGTCCGAAAGCGCGAGCTCGCTCTCTTTGGCGGGCTTTACGCCGATTATTTTAAGCGAAACGGCGGCGATGAAATCAAACGCCTTGATGATCGGAAAAAACAGGATCCAAAACAGATGCAGCGGTTTAGCGATGAAAAGCACTACTTTTTCGGTTTTGGCGATAGCGATGGATTTTGGCACCAGCTCGCCGAGCACGACGTGAAATAGCGTAACGAGCGTAAAGGAGACGATAAAAGCGATCGTATGGATCGCTACGCCGCCTACGCCGAAGGCTTTTAGCGGCAGCTCGATCAGCCTTGCTACGGCGGGTTCACCGATCCAGCCCAGAGCCAGCGAACTTATCGTGATGCCGAGCTGAGTGGCGCTGAGGTAGGTGTCTAGGGAGTTTGAAATTTTAAAAGCGAGCTGCGCGTTTGGAATTTTATCTTTGATAAGCTCTTCGAGACGCGATTTTCTTATTTTTACGATTGAGAATTCCGAAAGAACGAAAAAAGCATTCATAAAGATGAATACAAAAGCTAAAACTAACATTAAAACCGAACTGTCCGTGTCCAAATTTCTTATCCTTTGAAATTTAAAAATAAATATTTTGC
>NZ_CALHIK010000015.1 GCF_938030785.1 uncultured Campylobacter sp. | reverse complement strand
CGGTCACGTATTTTTATATACGCTCCCTCGCCTCCGTCGTTTCCGCCTCGTCTAAAGAAAAAATATCGCGCCTTAAAATTTGGCGATCAAATTTGGATTAAATTTACAAATTCTTACGTACCGAGACCCGTATCTTGAAAATGTAAAATTTAACGAGATTAAATTTGCAAGAGCTAATAAATTTAAACCTGCACGCAGTGCAGCAACCTCTAACGTCGTCGGGGATGGGGGTTTGTTAAGGGGGAAGGGAGCGACCTCGTAATTTAAGCCCCTTCCCCCTTAACAATAAAGGCGAGGCGGCGTTATCGTTATCATAGAATTTCCACGAAGATTTATCTTTTAAGCGCTTAAATTTTGATAAAATTCGGCTCAGCGAAATCGGCAGAGAAAAGATCAAAATAAAGGAGACAAAATGGCGATAGACGGGGTGAAAATTATCGATAGCGACGACGGATACGATATATATTTGACTATCACCGAGCGATACAAAGACGGCGAAAATGTTGAAACGATATTGCAAGATGTTTTGGTGCAGGCGGAGAATTTCTGCACCGATGAGCTTTATAGCGAGATTTATTGGACGGCCCTGGCGTATTCGCTTTGGAAGATCGGATTTTTAAATGACGAGATCCGCGAAAAAGCCCTTGCTATCATAAAAGGCGGCGCAAGCCAGATGTGGAACAAGGTCTTTGAAAAATCTCAAAAGAGCCGCCAAAAAGCGCTTGATAAATTAGCGCTTCAGCTAAAAAGCGAAAACCCTAGACCGCTTAAACGGCCCAAAATTTCGAAGCAAAAAACGCCATATTTCGAGGAGGGCGACGTTTTGTCTATCCGGATGCAGCAGGGATACGGCGTTTGCTTTGTCTCGGCGGTAGATCAAACCCCCAGAAAGCTCGAGTACCACCTAGCCTGCACCAGATTGCTGCAAAAAGAGCCGCCTAGTATGGATGATTTTTTAAAAAGCAAGATCGCGAGCTCGAAAAACGGCGGCTTCCTTAGAGCGGACCGCTGGTTTAATCATAAGGATTTAAAGGAGCTGCTGCCTCATCTAAAAAAGATTGGCAAAGTAAAATTTGCCCCGTTTAAATTGGGCGAATTATCTCCCGCGAAAGAATTGGAAGATTTTTATAATAAAATCACGGCAGATCCCAAAATATGGGGCTTTAGGCTAATTGATACAGCCCGTTTCGTAGAGGCTGTGATCGAGGATATAAAAAGATGAAAGCGTCGCGCGGTAAATTTTAAAATTTAACCCTGGCGAAATTTTGTAAATTTAGCCCTTTGTAGCGAAATTTTATAAATTTAACTCTCCGTGCGCGCTTTGCTTTCTGAAATTTTATCGCCGCTTGCACTATTTAAAATTTCATCATTGCTTGCGGCGTCTTTCGCGAGCGATTTTTGAAATTCATATTTGAAATAAAACGCCCACGCTAGCGGGCACAGAAAAAATAGCGCGCGGATTACGTAGAGCGATTTTAGCGGTATTTGAAAATATATCCACACGCAAAAAACATAACTTAAAACATACGCGAGCGCGCAGATTGCTGGCAAAAACCTTTTAAGCTTGATCGCCGCGACCAAAAGATAGATGCAGATCGTGATGAGAGAGCCTGCGAAAAAATAAAACATCGTGCCCTCCTTTTGGTAGTGCTCATCCGCATCTAAATAGCCTAAAATGCATGCTGCGACGATCAAAAGAGCTAAGCCCGTTCTTAGCGGCGCAAGAGAGCGCTTTATCGCGCCGCTAAGCAGCCAATGCAAGCAGAGTGCGATAAAATAGGCATTTGCGGTAAAATCGAAAGACACATAAAACAGCTCTTCGCCGAAATTTTCCCAAGAATACTCGCGCCCAAAAATCGCAACATGCGTAAGATAGATCGTGCCGAATTTCGCCGCTAAAAACGCAGCCGTAAGCAGGATCGGATGCAGTAGCGCTCTGCCTGCAAGCAGGTCTGCACAGATGCGCCCGAGGAAATTTATCAATCTTTTCAAGCTAGGCTCCTTTGAGATTTCGCCTCTTGCGGCGTCTTTTGTAAAATTTTCGCCGTTTAATTTAAATTTGATCTTAAATCGGGATAAATTTTAGCTCGAGAGCTTTTAAAAATCGCTTAGCGGCAATAGTGTAAATTTGCGCGCTTGGAGCGGGTCGCGTATTTTGAAATTTGTGCCGTTAAAATCATTTCCTATCGCAAGTTGTTTGCGGGCGAGCACATATTGCAAAAGGCGCAGATGAAATGAGGCGAAATAGGCTCGTTCGTCCGCTAGTAGCATTTAAAATTTTATTCGATTTTTATAGTTTGCGGCGGAGAGGTTGCGCACAGCGAGGTTTGCGTGCAGCCGGCTTGCTTTGCGGTATGGATTTGTACGTAGTGAGGTTTGCGCGCGCGGCGAGTGGATTAAATTTTCGTCTAAATCGTTAGCGCAGGTGCGCCCCGCTTCGCAGCGGATGCGAAGTAGGGCGCAAATTTCGTAAATTTTATAAATTATTTCGGCGGATCGCCGAGCTCAAAGCATAAAATTTACGCACCTATAATCACAGCCGATAAAAGCCCCCATAAAATGGCTTCTATCGCTAACACTGAGTGAAGTACGGCCTTACTCATCGCTTCTCCTTTGTTTTTAATTTTATTATTTGCCAGACTCGGGCTGCTAGAGGTGTGCCCGATCGATCTATGGGCGGGATTATATAAGGTGATTGTGTTCTTAATGTGTCTTTTGCAATTTAGGACAAAATTTCTCCGTCCGTTGCAAAGCGCGAGCTAGCGGCGGATTTCAGGCAAAATTTAGCTACCTGTGTTAAGGCGCGGCAAATTTAAGCGAACCTGCCGCCCGCCGTAATGCGCGGTAAAGTCGTAAAGGGCGGCAAAGTCGCAGCGTGCTAAATTTAAAGCAGAATTCCGACCTCGTCGCGGCGCGCGAGGCGTCCGCGGCAAATTGATATAAAATTTAAAGTAGAATTTTATGTGAATGCGGCGCGCGACACGCCAGCGCTTTTTTACGTCGCCAAAACTTGCATCGGCGCGACTTGCGCCTGTGGAGCGAAATTTTACGGCGAGTTACGAATTGCAAGACGCAGCTCATCCGCGCCGTCTTGATCTGAAATTTAAAGCGGAATTTTAACGCGCGCTTCGGTTCCGACGCCGGGTTCGCTTTCGTATTCGATCTGCCCGCCTAAAAGACCCACCGCCGTGCGTACGATGCTAAGCCCAAGCCCGCTACCAAGCTGTTTGTGCGATTCCTCGCACTGATAAAATCGGTCAAAAATTTTATCCAGCTTCTCGCGCGCGATACCGATGCCCTCGTCTTTGATGCTCACCTGCGCAAAGCCATCGCAAGCGCGGCAGCGGATGAAAATTTTACCGCCCGGGCGCGAGTACTTAAGCGCGTTTTCGATCAAATTTCGCCAAATTTGATTTAGCAGCCCCGCGTTTGATCGCACGCTAAGCGGCGATAAATCTAGCTCAAACTCGTGCCCTTCGTAGCTTTGGCTCAGCGAGATGATGCATTGCCGCAGCTGCTCGTCAATACGTACCGCTTCATCTAGGCGCACCGCCGCGCCGCTATCGAGTCTCATCAGCTTTAGCATGTCGGTACAGAGCTTGCTTAGGCGGTTTGCTTCCGCGCCGATGGAGGCTGCGTATCGCACGGCACGCTCCTCGCCTACGCCGCCCTCTATCATCTCGCTTAACGCGGCGATCGAGGAGATCGGCGTTTTCATCTCATGCGAGACGTTTGAGACGAACTCCTTTTGCAGCTGCTCGTGCTTTTGCAGCTTCTGCGCCATTTTATTGACGTTTACCACAAGCTCATCCAGTTCGTGCATATAGACGTAATCGGTGCGATGTCCGTGCAGCTTGCGCTCGGCGCGCGCCTCAAAATCGCCGTTTGCGATCGCGGTGATCGCGTCTAGTAGCCGCTTGATCGGGCGGAATAAAATTTTAAGTCCGAAGTAAAGCAGGGTAAAATTTAGCGCCATCGTGATTAAGCAGATGATCGCGCACAGCGCCACTCCGTCCCAAAACCCGCCGATCTTGCCGCCGATGCCTATGTAAAAAAGCATGCAAACCGCGAAGCAGACGATGAAATTTATCACGCCGAATGCGAGCGAAGAGTAAAACGCGATGAAACTTTTTAGGCTGATGAGGTATTTTTTCATGCTCGCTCCTTTTTTACGGCTTTGTAGCCGAGCCCGCGCACGGTGATTATCTCAAAATCTTTGGAGGTTTCAAATTTTGCCCGCAGCTTTTTGATGTGCGTATCGACGACGCGCTCATCGCTGTCTGTTTCGTAGCCCCAAATTTCGCTCATTATCTCAAACCTCGTAAAAATTCTGCCCGCGTAGCTTAGCAGCAGAAACAAAAGACGAAATTCCTTCGGCGCTAGGCTTATCCGCTCGCCCGCCGCACGGACGCTAAGCGTATCGTAGTCAAGCTCGCTTCCGCCGATGAGTAGCCGCTTTTCGTTCGCGATCTTTGCGCGTCTTAGCAGCGCATGCACGCGCAGCACGAGCTCTTTTAAATTTATAGGCTTGCTCATATAATCGTCCGCGCCGCTTTTAAAGCCCGTCTGCATATCCTCGATCTCGCTTTTTGCCGTTATGATCAGTATCGGCTGGCTCTTGCCGTCGCGCCTAACGTATCTGCTAAGCTCAAAGCCGTCCATCTTAGGCATCATCACGTCTGAGATGATCAGATCGAAGTGCGCCTCGTCTAACGCCTCTATCGCCTGCTTGCCGTCGAAGGCGCAGCTCACGCTAAAGCCCTCATCAAGCAGTTTTTCCCTTATCGCCGAGCTCAAAGCCTCGTCGTCTTCGACCAGTAAAATATTAAGCATAATCGCTCCCGTTTTGCTAAATTTATGCGCTTAAATTTATACATAAAATTTTAAGAAACAATGAGATATTATACGTAAATTTTTTCAAGGAGTAAAGAATGAATTTCAAAAAAACAATATCAGTTGCCGTTATTGCGGCTTCGGTGCTGGCGCTATTTAGCGGATGCGCGAAAGAGAGCTCTCGCGTAGTGCAAACCCCTACGGTAGCGAGTCTAAATACCAACTACTCGGGCGAGCGGATCGCCGTGTCGGTAGGACGCTTTAACAACCAATCCTCTTACAACAACGGCGTGTTCTCCGACGGCGAGGATAGACTGGGCAACCAAGCGCAGACGATTTTAATCTCAAGCTTACAGCAAACAGGACGCTTCTCGGTGCTTGATCGCACAAATATGCGCGCCATCAAAGAGGAAAGCGCAATCTCCAAAAGCGCGCAAAACTTAAAGGGCGCCAGATACGTTATCACCGGCGACGTGACTGAGTTTGGCCGCAAGACGACCGGAGATCATCAGCTATTTGGAATTTTGGGTAAAGGAAAGACCCAAACCGCGTATTCTAAGGTAAATTTAAACGTCGTTGACGTCAGAACGTCCGAGGTGGTCTTTTCGACTCAAGGCGCGGGCGAGTATGAGCTATCAAACCGCGAAGTGCTAGGTTTCGGAGGCACTGCGGGCTATGATTCGACGTTAAATGGCAAGGTGTTAAGTCTAGCGATCATAGAAGCGGTCAATAATCTCGTAAACGGCCTTGAAAACGGCGCGTTTAAACTAAGATAAGGATTAAATTTGAAAGCGAGTAGCGCTCTTGCTCTTGCTGCTGCGGCCGTGATCTTTTGCGGCTGCGGCGGCGGGAGCCGGAATCAAATTTATTACTGGGACGGCAGCTACACGGACTCGACCTATCAGTATCTTAAGCAGGAAGGCGACGTAGGCGAGCAGATCGAAGCGCTTGAAAAATCTATCCAAAAGGCATACGAAAAGGGGCTCAAAGTCCCGCCGGGGCTTTATTCGCATCTAGGGCTTTTGTATCTAAACGCGGGTAACGGCGCGAGGGCGAAAGAGAACTTTGAAAAAGAAGCTCAGGCCTTCCCTGAATCAAAGCCGTTTTTGACCTTCATTACAAACCCAGCCGCGCTTAAAAAAGCTGAGGCTGCAGCCAAGCCGGGCGCCGATAAAGCCCAAGGATCAAGCGGACGCGAAGCCGCCAAAACGGTCTCTGCAAAGCAAGGCAAAGTTGCCGCAAAGCAGGGCGGCAAAACGAATAAAAAGGCTAAAAAATGAAAAATAAAGCTCAAATAGCGATTTTTAGCGTATTCGTGGCGCTGTTTTTTAACGCGTGCGCTCTAAGCGAGCCTGAAATTTACGATTACTCGGCGCTTCAACAGGCTAAGCCGCGATCGATTTTGGTGCTGATGCCGAGCAACGAAACTACCGAAGTGGATGCAGGCGCTGCCGTGCTTGCCAACGCGATCTATCCGCTAAGCGAGGCGGGGTATTACGTATTTTCGCCTGCGCTCGTGCATGAGACCTTCAAAAATAACGGAATTTACGAAGCGAGCGAGATCCAAAACGTCTCCGCGCACAAGCTAAGACAAATTTTCGGCGCGGACGCCGTGCTATACATGGACGTCGTCAAATACGGCACTTCGTATATGCTGCTAAATAGCGTAAGCGTCGTGGCGGTCAATGCCAAGCTCGTGGATTTGAGAAGCGGCGCGACGCTTTGGGAGGGTTCGGCGCAGGTAAGCGACGACTCAAGCAGAGGTAGTAACGATCTTGTAGGCATGCTGATCTCCGCGGTTATCAAACAGATCGGCGATACCGTCTCCGACGCGGGATACAAGCTCTCCGCGAGCGCAGATGCGATGCTGCTGGGCCAAAACTGCAACAAATGCTTGCTCTACGGCCCGTATTCGCCGCACTACGGTCAGGATAGGCAGCTTGGCGGCGGAAAATAAATTTTAAAAAGGACGAAAATGAAACTAGCCGAGGCGCTGATACTGCGCGCCGACATACAAAAACGCATCGAACAGCTAAAATCAAGGCTCGCAGATAACGCGAAGGTGCAAGAGGGAGAAAAACCTAGCGAAGAGCCAAAGGTGCTGCTAGCCGAACTAGACGCGCTTACGGGCGAGCTTGAGCGACTAATCGTTCGGATAAATTTAACCAACTGCACCGCAAAAGCGGACGGCAAGAGCTTAACCGAGCTAATCGCCAAGCGTGACGTACTCACGCTAAAAGCGGGCGCATTGCGGGCTTTCGCGCAAGCTGCCGCGCAAAAGGTGGATGTTTATTCGCGCAGCGAGATTAAAATCCTGAGCACGGTCGACGTCGCGGCGCTGCAAAAGCAGGTGGACGAGCTAGCTAGGCAGATCAGGCAGCTTGACACGACGCTGCAAGGCGCAAACTGGCAGACCGATCTGATCGACTAAAGCGTCAAATTTAGCGGCGAAATTTGAAAGAATTTCGCGAAAAATAAAATTTCGGGTAAGTATCGCAAGGGGCGAGTACAAAAAATTATGGCAGCGCTCGCGGAAACGGCGCACCCCTTTTACGATTTATTTTCAGTAAATTTACAAGGGCAATGTAACTACGCAATATAACTACCGCGTACTGATCTAGCGATACCGAGGGCGGGAACGGGGAAATTTAAAACGAAATTTTGATTTTAACGGCGCGGTTTGCGGGCTTGCAGTAAAATTTAGCGGCGATCTGAGCGGCCTTGACGCTCAAATTTTTCGTTAAATTTAGGCGCTCTCGCCATTTTGCATTTTGACCCGTCTGGCGTCAAATTTTTACAAAAATCATAAAATTTAGCCAAATTTAAAGGATGAAATTTGAAATTTAAAACCCTTGCGCTAGCAGCCGCGCTTTTCTTTGCAACCGGCATAAATGCAGAGCTTGCGACAGATACGAATTCCATAAATTTTAGAAAAACGAGCGGCGTGGAGCAAAATCTCGCGGACGCAAAAGACGCCAAATTTAAAGACGCGCATTTTAAAGATACAGATACCGCGGCGCACGGCGCAAGCTCAAACTCATCGCAAAAAGCAACCCTAATCGACGAAGCGAAAAATTTCTACCGCGTGGACGAGCGGCTGTTTCGCAGCGCGCAGCTTGATGGAAGCTACGCCGCGAAGCTGCACGAGCTTGGCATCAAAAGTATCGTAAATCTGCGCCATTTTAGCAGAGGCGGCGACAGAAGGGCGTTTGGGGATCAATTTTGGCTAGCGAATAAGCCGCTTCAAAGCTGGGAGATAAAGCCCGCGCAGATAGCGGACGTTTTGCGCACCATTCGTGAGCGCCAAAAGGAGGGCGCCGTGCTCGTGCACTGCTATCACGGAGCCGATCGCACGGGGCTTGTGGTGGCGATGTACCGTGTGATCTATCAGGGCTGGAGCCTGGACGCCGCGCGTAGCGAGATGATAGACGGCGGATACGGCTTTCACTCCATGTGGCAGGATATCGCTGGCTTTTTGACGCCGCAAAACGAAGCGCTCGTAAGAGCTGAGCTTGGAATTTAGACGAAATTCTATTTTTCCGCCCATTCAAGCGGCGTGAAATTTGCAAATTCGAAGCGCGTGAACTTGATTTGTAAGAGCTTAAACGGGCTTTAAATTTGACTAGAGCCCGCCTGGCTTAAATCGGCAGGCTTAAATTTAAAGGCAGACCAACCGCAGCAAGCTGTTGCGGCGGAGACATTTGCGGACCGAGCCGCGGCGAGCCTAAATTTAGGGCGGCAGGGTTTGCGAGCTTGAAAACGGGCTTAAATTTAGCGCACCGCTTGTGCGATAAAATTCGCACTTTAAAATTTCAAAAACGGAGACTACGAATGATACATCACTTTGCGGATCTGCTAGATCGAAAGGACGATTACTGGGCGATGGTGCCGAACCGCGAGCGTTTTGCATTTGCGCTAAACGGGCCCGTGACGGATAGGCAGAGCTTGCAGATCGCTACAATAGGGGCGGATACTCCTTTTTGGGAGCAGATTTTTGAGTGTGGGGATCTGCAGGAGCTTACCCTGCATCTTCCGAGCAAGGAGCAGATCGCCGCGCTACGGAGACTTAGGCAGCTTAAGCGTCTGCGCATTACGAGAGTTCAAGTAAAAAATATCGATTTTCTGGCCGAACTGCCGCTTTTGCAGGAGCTCGTTTTGGAATACGTCTCGGGATTTTGCGACCTTTCGCCTCTGCGTGAGCTGAAAAGCTTAAGATCGGCGCATTTTGAAAATTTACGCAGAGTGAGCGATTTTTCGGGACTTAGCGGCATAGCCTCGCTGCGATATCTGTGTATAAACGGTACGCTAGATTGGGATCGGCCGATTGCAGATTTCGAGTTTCTCAAAGGCATAACGGGCCTTGAAGTACTAAAACTAACCTGGGTGAAGTGTAAGGCCCCATATCCGGCGCTTTTGCCGCTCGCCGCTCTTAAAAATTTAAAAAAGATAAGCCTGTATCCGCACGCCTTTGCGCTGGAGGAGTACGCGCTTGCGCAGCTTATTTGCGAGAGCGTAGAGGGCGCACAAATGCCGCTTGCTGTGGAGTTTAAAGATACAGGCTATGTATATTTTCTGGGGCGAGGCTCTGGATACACCAAAATGGGGGCGAAAAACGAGCTGCAAAGACGCGCGGAGTTTGAGCAAAAATTTGAGGCTTGCAAACAAAAGGCGCGAGAAATTTTAAATTTATAAGTATCGCTAAAATTTTACTCTTTGTGGCGCAGCAAATTTAAAACCGTAAATTTACAAAAAATATAGCAAAGCGATTGCAAGATAGTAAAATTCAGGTCGTAAAATTTTATGCATTTTTCTACTGAAAATTCTCATACTCTTTTTCAAATATGCGCTCACACCGCTGCGACACGTGTATCACAAGCAAAAAGCTAAATTTTAAGAGCCCGATTTGCGTTTGCGGCGACTGGGCACGTAAAACGTCCGCAAATATCAGACAAAATATCCGTAAATTTAGCCGAAATGCAGTAAAATTCGAGCGGCAAATTTAGTAAAAGGAGCGATCGTGGAAAATTTATTGTTAGCGCAGTTGCGCGAGGCGCTACCGCAGGGCATGCGCGTGCCAAGCGAGCTTGAGACGCTTTATGCGTGGATCGAAGCAAACGGCTTTTATGACGACGCGGGCGGGCGCAGACGCGGCTATCTCTACCCGCAGGATCGGCTACGGCAGAGCTGGAGCGACGATGAGCGCGAGGGCGGCACGGACATCGTCTTTTTCACGGATGATCCGAAAAATCGCGACGAGGAGCTAAGGTATTGGTTTTACGACGAGGATCGCGAGCTTGCCGCGGAGATCAAGCAGCGGCTTTGCGTGTTCGCGGGCAGCGGCTCGGAGGGCTCGATGTGCGCGCTGTGGCTGGACGATGCGGGTGAGACGAAGATCGTACATATAGGCTCCGGCTCAGGCTCGACGATGACCTGTGTTTTGGCTCATAGCGGGCTAGATTTTTTGCGATTGCTTGCGATCGGATACGATGAGATCTGCTGGGATGAGGATTTTAGCGCGCCGCCAAACAGCGAGGAGGACGATTTTATCGTGCATCCAAACGTAGAATTTCAGCAGTGGCTTAAGGATGCGTTTAAAACGACGATCCCGCAAACAGCGCTTGAGCTCGTCACGCCCGCGCATTTGGACGACGAGAACCCGAGCGATGAGTTTTTGATCTGGGTAAACCGCGTCGCGGGATAAAATTTAAAGCGGCTCTGCAAGATATGCTTGCAAGTTTTGGCTGCTTGTTTGATCTAGGCTTGAGCGTTTTTTTTGGGGATTTCAGGCTGCTTTCTAAGTAATGCGGCGCAGTTTTAGAAGTCGTTTTACAGATCGGCGGCAGGGCGTAAATTTAGATAAAATTTTGGCTAAATTTAATCGCAAAATGGCGGATCAATCAGCCGCTCTGCGGTTTATTAAGTAAAGCATATATTTTGTTTAGTCGTAGTAAACGGCTAAATTTTATTCTCGGTAAATTTTAAGCGGTAAATTTTAGATAAATTTTACCCCCGAGCGGATTGTCGGGGGTAGGGAGATAGCGCTAGATTAGCGCAGGAGCTACTAAAAATCCTAGAGCGACCGAAATCGCAACCATAATGGTTCCCGGAAGGAAAAACGAGTGGTTAAATACAAATTTACCGACTCTAGTCGTTCCGGTATCGTCCATAGCGATCGCGCCGAGCGTCGTAGGATAGGTAGGGAGCACGAACAAGCCCGAAACGGCTGCGAACGATGCGACCAAGATCCAAATTTGACCGGAATTTTCAGGGCTAGTCATTCCAAGCGCAGCGGCAACGGCAGGCATCATAACCTTTGTGGTTGCAGCCTGCGAGTATAGTAAGCAGCTTAGGAAATATAGCGCGACGGCTAGTATGAAAGGATACTGCGTAACGACATTTTTAGCTACCTCTTTGATGCTGTCGATGTGACCATTTACGAAAGTAGTACCGAGCCATGCGATACCGATGACGCAGATGCACGCATTCATACCGCTTTGGAAGGTGCTGGTAGAGAGCAGTTTGCCCGTATCGATCTTGCACAAAACAGCGATAAGAAAGCCGATAGTTAGCATAAAGCTGATGATCGCGCTATCTCTTGAAAGAATCGGTTTTTCTACCAAGCCAACACTCTTTGAGATCGCAAGTGCATAGCAAACGACGATCAAAACGCCGATAGCAAATATCGCAACCGATCTTTTCGCGTAAGGCTTCGGCTCTTTATACTCCTCGGCTTTGATTTCTGCTACAAGACCTTTTGAAAGTCTCTCTTTGTAAACAGGGTCTTTTGAAAGATCGAGATCGTAGAATTTATTTACGATGAAAGCCGTGATTATCATAGCTACGAAGGTAGTAGAGATGCAGATAAACAAAAGCTTAGGATAGCTAACGCCTAGCTTCTCGCACAGACCGCTCATAGCGACGAACGCCGCCGAAATAGGGCTCGCAGTGATCGCTACCTGAGACGAAACGACCGAGAGTGCAAGAGGAGCGGAAGGCTTGATATTCTGCGTCTTTGCGACCTCGACGATAACCGGGATCATAGAAAACGCAGTATGTCCGGTGCCCGCAAGTATCGTAAGTAGATAGGTAACGATAGGCGCTAGGAAGTTGATCTGCTTAGGATTTTTCCTTAAAATTTTAGATGCGACTTGAACCAAATAATCAAGTCCGCCTGCGACTTGCAGCGCCGTAATCGCGGAGATTACCGATGCGATAATTAGGATAACGTCAATCGGGATATCCTTCATATCGACCTTCATGCCTAAAATGGCTAGGACGACAACGCCCAAGCCGCCTGCATAACCGACGCCCATACCACCTAGCTTAACGCCTAGGTAGATGCCGCCTAACAAAACAATAAATTGCAATATCACCATAAAGTCCATTGCAAAACTCCTTTTTAGGAAAATTTTTAAAATTTATTTTTTGGGGACGCGCCAGCTTTGCTAAATTTTAAATTTAACCGCTTGGCGCGCCCGAATCTAATTCGTCTTAAAACGAAACTCTATTTCTTGCCCATATGAGGATTTAGCATATTCTTAGGCTCTAAGATCTTATCTATCTCCGCTTTTTTCAAATATCCTCTCTCTAAGCAGATATCGCCTACGGCTTTGCCCGTCTGCAAAGCTTCTTTAGCGATGCTTGCAGATTTTTCGTAGCCGATGTATGGGTTAAACGCAGTCACGATACCGACTGAGCCAAGTACCGATTTTAAGCATGCTTCAGGATTTGCGGTTAGCTTTTTGATAGCTTTTTCGGCTAGGGTTTTCATCGCGTTTTCAAGGATAAAGATCGAGTTAAATAGCGCGTAGGCGATGCCAGGCTCAAATGCGTTTAGCTCAAATTCGCCTCTCTCGCTGCAAAGCATGATGGTTACGTCGTTGCCGATTACCTCGTAGCACGCCTCGCCTACGACCTCTGCGATGACCGGGTTTACTTTGCCAGGCATGATGGAGCTGCCAGGCTGCATCTGAGGTAAATTTATCTCGCCAAGACCGCATCTTGGGCCCGAGTTCATTAATCTTAAGTCGTTTGCGATCTTGCTTAGGCGAACGGCAGCCGTTTTTAGCGCGCCGCTAACGTGAACGAAATCGGCAGTGTCTTGAGTAGCTGCGATGAAATCATCTGCGGGTTTGAAATTTACGCCGGTAATTTTGCTTAAAATTTTATGAACGGCAGCTTTGTAATCAGGATGGCAGTTGATACCGGTTCCGATCGCGGTCGCGCCCATATTTAGTACAGCCATAGACTCGCGAGCTGCGGTGATTTTTTCGATATCGCTTTTAATGTAGCTTGCAAATGCGTGGAAAGTGTTGCCAAGCGTGGTAGGTACGGCGTCCTCAAGCTCGGTTCTACCCATTTTAATGACATCTTTGAAAGCTTTTGCTTTGGTTTCAAGCTCTTTTTTGAGGTTTTCCATCTCTTTAAGCAGATCGGTAAGTTTAGCGTATGCGGCTACTTTTATCGAGCTTGGATAGGTGTCATTAGTGCTTTGTCCGAGGTTTGTGTGGTCGTTTGGATGGAGGTATTGGTACTCGCCCTTTTTGTGTCCCATAGCCTCAAGCGCGATATTTGTGATGACTTCGTTCGCATTCATATTTGTTGAAGTTCCTGCACCGCCTTGG
>NZ_CALHIK010000014.1 GCF_938030785.1 uncultured Campylobacter sp. | reverse complement strand
TTGTAGTTCGGCAGCGCGTCGCCGCCCAGCACGGGGCCGAAAAGGTTTGAAAAAATTATCGTGCTTCGCTCCGCAAACTCCCGCGCCGAAGCGCTTAGCGACGCGTAGCCTAGGGCGCGATACGCGGTGCCGGTGTAGCGCAAAAGCGCCTTCGCGCAGCCTTTTTCAAAGATATTTTCGCGCAGAGCCGCATCCCATTTTTTCAGTCCGAAAAGCTTGCAAAGCTCCGCCTCGCTTGCTTTATCCACGAAATCCGCGTAGGCGCGCAGCATCTGCAGGCGCTTTTCGTAAAGATCTGCAAAGATGAAATTTCGCTCGCAAATGCGCGGATCGCCGCCCAGCTCGCTTTTCATCTCGCTTGGGGAAAATAAAATCTTCATACGTTCTCCTTGAAATTTGCTAATTTTACTAAAATTTTGCTTGCATTCAAGCCTGCTCTAGCTCGCGCCGCCCGCTCAAATTTAAGCTAAGCAGCGTATAATGGCGCTAAAAATTCCAAGGACGAAAATGCTTTTAGAAGAGCCGCTGTTTTACTACCGCGAAATTTTAAAGACGCATCCGCAAAGCTACCTCGCAGAGGACGAGAGGCAGGTCATCATCGGCATCGATTGCGATTATTTCGACGGATTTAAGATGAGTTTTGAGGCTTTGAGGCTTAAATTTGATGAGGTAAAGGGCGCGAAAGAGGGCGCGAGCGAGTTTAAAAACGCGAGCTTTGCCGGACTTTTCGGCGTTTTGGGCTACGACATCGTGCGCGCGTTTGAAAATATCGGCGCGCCGAAGCAGGCGCTGTATGACTTCCCGCCGTTTTTTTACGCCGACGCCGCAAACTACCTGCACTACGATAAAATCAGCAAAATTTACGATTTTTACGGCAAAGATGCCCAAATTTACGAAAGCCTGCGCGGGCTTAGCTCGCAGGCTTCGCAGCAAGCCGCCGAAGCGGAAGGCACGCCGCAGAGTGCTGCAAAAGCGGACGCCGCGATAAAGGGCGGCTCGAAATCGCAAGGCGCGTCTGAGCCGGAGCCTAAGAAAAAAGAGCTTAAATTTAAAATTTTAACCGATCTGGGCGCCGAGGAGTCGCATTTTAGCGCGATGGTCGAGGCTGCAAAAGAAAAGATAAAAAGCGGCGACGTGTTTCAGGTTGTGCTGGGCGAAATTTTAGAAGTCGGCACGAATCTGGGCAGCCTGGAGTTTTATGAGCGGCTCAAAAAGAACAATCCAAGCCCCTATATGTTTCATTTCCCGACGCCGTACGGCTGCGTAGCGGGTTCCAGCCCCGAGCTGATCATGGAGATCAAAAAGGACGAAATTTTCGTAGCTCCCATCGCGGGCACCCGCAGCAGAGGCGCGAATGCCGAGGCCGACGCGGCGCTTGAGCGCGAGCTTTTAAGCGATGAAAAGGAGCTTGCGGAGCATCGGATGCTGATCGATCTAGCTCGCAACGACATCGGCAAATTCGCCGCGCCCGCGTCGGTGCGGGTGCAAAACGCGATGCGCGTCGTGCGCTACGAAAGCGTGATGCACATCGTAAGCGAGATTTACGGCAGCAAGCCGCGCGGGGTAAGCGCGTTTGAGGTGCTCGGCACGATCTTTCCTGCGGGCACGCTAAGCGGCAGCCCGAAGATCCGCGCGATGCAGATCATAAATGAGCTGGAGCGCTATGAGCGCGGCATCTACGGCGGCGGAATCGGATTTTGGCGCTTTGGCGGCGACGTGATGCAGGCGATCTTGATTCGCTCGGCGATCTTTGTAAATCGCGGCGCACAAAATTTAAAGCCGCGCGCAAGCAAACGCGACGCGACATTAAATTTAAAAGCTCGCGTAGGCGGCGGCGCGCTAAATTTAGAAAGCGAGCCGAGCTTTAGCCGCGCGATGCGGTTTGAGACTGCCAAATTTAGCGCGGAGAATTTCGGCTGCGAAGGGCTAAACAATCTCGTATTTATCGGAGCGGGCGCGGGTATCGTTTACGACAGCTCGCCAAAGAGCGAATACGCAGAGATCTGCAAAAAGCGCAAAAGCCCGCTCAAAGCGATCGAGGAGCTATGCGAGGAAGTTTAGACGCTTTAAATTTAGCTAGCTGAGTACGCCGTTTACTTCGGTGCGAGTTTGATTTGGCTAAATTTAAAGCGTATCGCTGCTAGGACGTTAAATTTAACGGCGAGCTTCATTCGGCGCTGCAAAGCCGAGATGTATATCGGCTACAAAGCAGCGTAACGTCGCAGCTGATGTAATAATGCCGCAGCCGCGGGCGGAATTTAAATTTAGCCCACAGCGGCGCTAAAACGGCGCTAAATTTAGCCGCCGCAAAGCGGTTAAATTTAAACTATTTATAATTTTAAAGAGGCGCAAACGCCCTAAAAAAGGATAAAATTTTGATTTTAATGATAGATAATTACGATAGCTTCGTTTTTAATATTTATCAATACATTTTGGAGCTAAGCGACGAGGAGGTGCGCTACTTCCGCAACGATGAGATAACGCTGCAGCGGGTGCGCGAGCTTGCCCCGTCGCACATAATCCTAAGCCCCGGGCCAAATCACCCAAAAGACAGCGGCGTCTGCCTGGATATTTTGCGCGCGGATTTGGATGTGCCGATTTTGGGCGTGTGCCTTGGGCATCAAGCGATCGGATATGCGGCGGGTGCGGAAATAAAGCAGCTGGAGGTGCCGCTACACGGCAAGAGCTCGTCGATCGAAATTTACGCAGATGGCGTGCTTTTTAGCGGGCTGCCGCGTAAATTTGAAGTGATGCGCTACCACTCGCTTTATGTGGACGAAGCTACGCTGCCGCGCGAGTTTGAAATTTTAGCAAAGAGCGAAAATGACGGCATTATAATGGCGATGAAGCACCGAAGTAAGCCTGTTTTCGGCATTCAATTTCATCCCGAGAGCTTTTTTACCCAATACGGCAAAAAGATCATCGAAAATTTCATCAATCACGGTAAAAAGATAATTTTAAAGGAGAAACTCGTGGTAAATTTCGCCCCGTTTATGTTGAAGCTACAAAAGGGCTTCCCGCTAGATAGCGACGATTACGCCGTCGTTTGTAAGGCACTTTACGAGCAGGATTACGATATCGTGCAGCTTGCGGGGCTGCTCGTGCTGATCAGCGAAAAGTCGCTCTATCCAAGCAGCCTTACGGCGCTCGTGCGCAGTATCTTAAAATACTCGATCACCTACGATGATCCAAGCCCGATGTTTGACATCGTAGGCACGGGCGGCGATAGGCTAAAGACGATCAATATCTCCACGACCGTGGCCTTTATCGCGGCAAGCTTCGGCGTGCGCGTCGCCAAGCACGGCAACCGCGCGATCACCAGCAGATCGGGCAGCTCCGATGCGCTGGACGCTCTAGGCGTGCCGCTACTTAGCGATCTAGCGCAGATTAGAGCGCTGCTAGATCGCACGGGGCTAGCGTTTTTTCACGCGCCGTTTTTTCACAAGATCACCGCCGAGGTCAAAGAGGTTCGCAATCGCCTAAAAATAGGCACCGTCTTTAATATAATGGGACCGCTTCTAAATCCGAATTTAAGCCTAAGCAATCAGATCGTGGGCAATTATCTGGAGGAAGTAAACGGGCTCATCGCCGAAACGCTGATGATTTTGGGGCGCAAGCACGCTCTGGTGGTGCACGGCATGGACGGCATGGACGAGATCAGCCTGTGCGACGAAACGCTAATCCACGAGGTCAAGGACGGCAAAATTTTAGAATACCGCGTAAATCCCGAGCAGTTCGGCTTTAAACGCGCATTTCACGGCGATATAGAAGGCGGCGACGGCGAGGCTAACGCCGAAACTTTAAAGCAAATTTTAAAAGGCGAGCTTAGCGGGCCAAAATTTGATATCGTCGTGCTAAACGCGATGTTTGCGCTATACTGCGCCGATGTCGTAGCAAGCCCTGCGGAGGCTAAGCCGCTGATTTTAGAGGCGATCAGATCGGGCAAAACGTGGAAATTTTACGAAAACTACGTAGGGGCGAGAGCTTAGATGGCTAGCGGCGAAAAGAGGGAGTTTTTAAGCGAGCAGCTCATCAGCTATCTGGGCAACAAACGCTCGCTGCTAGTGCCGATCGAGCGGGCGATCTGCGAGATCAAGGCGGAGCTTGGGCAGGGCAAGATCAGCTTCGCGGACGTTTTTAGCGGTAGCGGCATCGTCGCGCGCCTGGCCAAAGCGCACTCAAATCTCGTGATCGCAAACGATCTGGAGGGCTACTCGCGCGCGATAAACTCCTGCTATCTTTCAAATTTCAGCGACGAGCTGTGGCGAGACTTGAGCGAGCTGCGCGCTGAAATTTTAAGAAATTTTACGCCGAAGGAGAGTTTTTTTAGCGAGCTGTACGCGCCGAAGGACGACCAAGATATTAAAGCGGGCGAGCGTGCCTTTTACACGCGCCGAAACGCCCTAATTTTGGGCGGGCTTTGCGAGCAGATATGCAAAATCCCGCAGCGGTTTCGCGATTTTTTCACTGCGCCTCTGCTTAGCGAGGCGAGTATCCACTCAAACACGGGCGGCGTTTTCAAGGGCTTTTACAAGGACAAAGCGGGCGTGGGTAAGTTCGGCGGCAGCGGCGAAAACGCGCTAGCTCGCATAATGGGCGAGATTTCTCTGCGCCTGCCCGTGCTTTCAAATTTTGCCTGCGAAAGCGCGGTCTTTCAAGAGGACGCCGCGCGCTTTGCACAGAGCGCGCGCGAGCGCTTTTCGCAGCTTGACGTCGCGTATTTTGATCCACCCTATAATCAGCACCCCTACGGCTCGAACTATTTCATGCTAAATTTGATCACGGATTTTATAAACGATGGCAAGCGCCCAAATGCTGCGGGGCTTAGCAGAGTTTCTGGAATCCCCGCGGACTGGAACCGCTCGGCTTACAACAAAAAAGCAAGTGCTGCGGAGGAATTTTTCGCGCTGCTGGCGGAATTCCCGGCGAAATTTTTAATAATCTCTTTTAATTCCGAGGGCTTTATCTCGAAGGCGGAATTTTTAAAAAACCTCGCACACATAGGCTCTGTGCGCACGATAGAGATCCGCTATCCGACCTATCGCGCGAGCAGAAATTTAAGCGCGCGCGAGCTTTACGTGACTGAATTTTTATATGTCGTACAGAAGTAAGATCAAAATTTGTGGCATCAAAAGCGCCGCCGAAGCTCGCGCGGTGCTGGCGTGCAGCTCGGCTTTATGTGTAAATTTAGAGCGCGCGGACGGCGCCAAAAATTTACCGCAATCGGGTAGCGAGAGCTCGATAAAAAATTCTAATTTTTGCGGCGAAAATTCTGAGCGAAATTTTAATTCGGACGCCGAGAATGCTACGCGAAATTTCAATTCTGACGGCCAAAATTTCGCGCAAAATTTTAATCAGGACGGCGAGAATTTTACCTGCCGTGCGCAAAATCATGCAAATTTTATGTCTGAGCAAAATTCCGATTACGATAAAAATTTCAGTAGCGATTTGCGAAGCCAGGGCGACGGCTCAGGCGCGCGCGTGGAATTTTTAGGCGTGATCTTCGTGTCAAGCTCCAAGCGCCGCGTTAGCGTAGAAACAGCGCGCGAGATCGCACGCATCGCGCATAAAAACGGCGCAAAGTGCGTCGGGGTCTTTGCTTTGAGCTGCGAAAAACACGGCGTCGCCGCGTGCGAATGTAAAAATTTTAGCAGCAAAACTCGCGGCGAAGAAATTTGTGAAGATAAAATTTACGCGGGCACGAGCGGCGACGCGAAATTTTACAAAGCTGCAGAATTTTACGAAAAGAAGTGCGACGATTTGGATGTAAATTTGAACGCAAACCGTGCTGTGCCCGTCTCGGCAAAGAATCAAAATTTTGAAATTTTAAATTCGGGAACCCTAAACGAGAAGCAAATTTTAAAAATTTGCGAGGCTTGCGAGCTGGACTGCGCTCAGATTTATGGACACATAAGCGCGGATTTCAAAGCGCGGCTTAACGCGGCAGGCATCGAAGCGTGGCAGGTGCTAAGCATCGGCGCTGAAATGCCGCCGCTTGAGGGTTTGAGCTGCGATCGGATCTTATTCGACGCCAAAGGAGCGAGCTTGGGCGGCAACGGCGTGAGCTTCGACTGGGATCTGTTACGACGCGCAGGGCTTGGCTGCCAAGGACGAGACGGCGCAACGAGCGATGAAAAAAACTGCGCGGACAGCGCAATGCAAAGCGCAGACGACGCGAGAGGCGCTCTTGAGCGCAGTACGATCCGTGAGAATTTCGGCGAGGAAAAATTTTACTCACAGTGTACTGAAAACAGCGGCGCAAAGCCCACAGAAAGCGATAATCACCGTGCCGCCAATGACGGCGAGGCTAGTAAAATTGTGCATGCCGTCACCCGATCAAGCGAGGCGGAGCCTGTAATAGAAAATTATGGCCGCGACGCAAAGGGAGGCGAGAAGTGCGGAGCCAGTGCGTGTACTGCTGCTCAGTCAAACAATATAGAGCCTGCGAAGGAGGGCTCCGATCATTGTGGCGCAAATGACTATGAGGCGGGCGCGCCAAATATTGCGAATGACGGCGGCGAAGTAGGCAAGTTGGGTACCGCAAAGGATGATAGCGCGGATAAGTGTAGCACTGCTTCCAAAGGCGGCGCGATCTCTTTCATTCTCGCAGGCGGCATCGGTGCGCAAAATATCTTTGAGGCACTCGCGCTGCGCCCCTACGCAATCGATCTAAACAGCTGCGTAGAGGATGCGCAAGGCATCAAAGATCCGCAAAAGATAAGCGAAATTTTGCGAATAATCGAAAGCGCTGACGGCGCGGCAGACTGAACTCGCTGCGACCCTGTCGGTATAGCACATA
>NZ_CALHIK010000013.1 GCF_938030785.1 uncultured Campylobacter sp. | reverse complement strand
CCGCTAGTAAAGCAACATATGCCAATGACAGCACAACAAATTTATTCATCTCTTTTTCCTCTCTTCTATAATATTGCGTATTGTGTCTTGTACTTTTTGATGCTCTTGACCGTTTTTACCTCCGAATTTGGGCAAAATATACGCTTTGTTCATATGGAAAAACCCATAATGCGAAAAAGACCTCAATAAACCCCCTAATATTTCGGAAAAGATTATATCTAAAATAAAAATGAAAGAGGCCTGAACGACTAAAATTTAAGATAGGCGCCTGTGCGCCGGAACCAAATACAACTAAAAAGAAGTGATTAAAGCTTAAAGATAACTTAATTGGTGGAGGTGTGCGGGATTGAACCGCAGTCCGAAAACAAACGACCAAAGCCTCTACATGTTTAGCAAAAGTGAAGTTCTCGCGCAGGCTCGCTCACTTTCCAAAACGACCCGCCGGCGCAAAGACTAGGATTTCACCCTACGGCTCGTCACGCCGCAGAGCTACGCTATCACAGATTACCCGCCGCCGCGCTTAGATAGCATCGGCGCAGAGCAGGGCTCGACTGGACTTACGCAGCTTTAGCGTAAGCAGGAGCAAATTTAACGTTGTTTGCGTTTAAATTTAGTTTGGATTTTATACGCTGTATCCAAAGCGACATGCCGCCTTGACCCATCCGTTCCCGTCGAAGCCAAGTCACCCCCGAAAGAATGCGCGCGCATTTTACTTTAAAATTTTATAAATGTCAAATTCGGCTTATGCTAAAATTGCATTCAAATTTTAACCGAGCAAAGGAGCCAAAATGTCAAAAATCACGCTTTCTAAATTATACGAGATGAAAAAATCCGGCGAAAAGATCGTGATGATCACCGCCTATGACGCGCTTTTTGCTAAAATTTTCGACGACGAAGTCGATATGGTACTCGTAGGCGACAGCCTAAATATGAGCTTCGGCGGGCGCTCTGAGACCCTAGGCGCAAGCGTAGAGCAGATGATCTATCACGCGCGCGCCGTAAGACGGGGGCTAAAGCGAGCGTATATGGTCGTGGATATGCCGTTTTGCTCATGCGCGACGCCAGAGCTCGCGCTACAAAACTGCGCCAAAGTCTATGAAAGCACCGGCTGCGATGCCGTCAAAATCGAAGGCGGCGCGCATATGGCAGATACCGTGGCGCTGCTTAATCGAAACGGTATCGCCGTGATGAGCCACATCGGGCTAAAGCCGCAGTTTTCGCGCTTTATGGGCGGCTACAAGGTAAGCGGGCGCGGCGAAGAGGGCGCGCGCGAGGTCTTAAGCGACGCTAGAGCGCTTGTCGAGGCGGGCGCAGTACTGCTGCTTGTAGAGGGGATGATTTCCGCAGTCGCAAATCAAGTGGCGCTCGGCACCGACGTGCCCGTCATCGGCATCGGCGCGGGCGCCGGCATAGACGGACAGGTGCTTGTATGGAGCGATATGTGCGGGTTTTTCACGGAGTTTCGACCAAAATTCGTTAAGCGCTATTTGGAAGGCGCCGAGCTTGTAAAAGGCGCGGTGCACGAATACGCGCGCGAAGTCAAAGAGGGGGGCTTTCCGAGCGAGGAGTTTGAATACAAGCAGTAGCGGGATTTGACTAAATTTTAAAATTTACGCGCCGAAATTCTAGCGATAAAGCTCCGCTTGCCTTAAAACAATGCTTCGTTTTCGCGCGTCACAGGCTACGTAAACAGCTCGCGCTGCTTAAAATTTATTCGGCGCGAGCTATTGTGAGCGCTTTACCTAGTGCGAGAGATTGTAGGCGCTTTGAGAGAATACTCTGCGTGGTATTTTATACGGGCGGCGCCGTGCGAGAGTTCGCGCGCTTCTGCACGCGGGTGCTTATTTCTGTCGCCGACTGCAATGCGCGACGCTTTTTTGTGAGCGCTCTCACGCCGCAGCTCTAAAATACGCTGCGAGCGCTAAATTTTACGCACGCGGCCGCAGAATTCTGGCATAAACTAGCCGTCAGGCCCAAACGGCTTATAAAATTTAAGGAGAAAATTCGGCTAAAGTTTTAAAAATCGTCATAGCCGTGGCTCTGGGCTTGCTCTTTTGCGTAAAGGTGCTGCCGATTTTGGCGATAGTTTGTATTTTAAATTCTTTTTCGTTGGTCGCGACGCAATAGAGCTGGATAAAGCCCCGCCGATGCAAAACTACGAGCAAAATCGCGAGAAATTCCTAGACCTGTTAGCTTTTGCAGATCGCAACTTCCCTAAAAATTTGCGCGTTACGATCCAGAGCACATACGGCGACGAGTATATTTGGATCGATTTGGACGGCAATAAGACGAAATTTTATTCAAATTCCATTTTCAGGGATAATGTGCCGGATATCGGCGATGGGTTAAAGCTCATCGGCTGGGACAAAAAGACGTTTGGGCAGCTAAAATCAAAGCTCGCGGCGATAAACGCCAGAACCATCGTGCTAAATAGAAGCGGCGATAGCGGGGTGCCTTGGGCAGAGATCACCTACCGATACGTGGAGCACTACACCGATAGCTATCAGTTTTATGCTCTAGATAGCCCGAAGCTCGCCAAGCTACACGCCAAGGGCTGCTCGAAGAAATTTCAAAAGGACGGCGTAGTGTTTTTATACGCAATTGAAATATCAGATTATAGAGTGCTTTGTAAGAGTGACGACGACAATAAAAGTGTCTTGATCAAAGAGAGAGATCGATAAGGCGTCGCGAGATTGCACGGCTAAATTTAATCGCACGAGCCCGCGTTAAGCTTAGCGGCAAATTTTAAAATTCACGCTAAATTCTAAGTCGTCTTGAAAAACGAAATGTCGCGCGAAATTTTACCTAGCCGCGCAAGGCAGAATTCTGCATAAAATTCTACGCAGAATTTATTGCGAAATTTTAACCGATTGCGCGAGATAAAATTCCAGACGGCTGCGTGCCGCTAAGCTTGAAGCGTAGAATTTAAAGTCTCGCTGGCGCAAAAATAAGATCCGCATTAAAATTCTACGAGGCAAAATTACGTTGCAAAATTCCAGGCGCCGAATTTAATATCGCAAAATTCCAGCGCCAAATTTCACGTCGTAAAATCCCGCGCGTATTTTTCAAACAGCCAAATTTTTACCATTAAATTCTACGCGATCAAATTTCGCACCGCTTGCTCCGCAATCGCTGCTTGCGAACGCTCAAAGCCTTAAATTTTACGCGATCAAATTCTACGCATTAAAATTTAGCGCAGTTAGTGATCCGCGCGCAGTCTTGAAACTGCTACGCTAAAATTCCGCACTAAAGCATAGCGGGCGTAGCGGCATGAGCGTGGTCTTAAACCCGCCGCGGTAAAATTCCGCAGTCTTTCACGACGGGTGCTTTGCTTTTTAGCCCTAGCCCTAAGCGCGTACCTAAAATTCCGCGCGGCAAATTTTATCTCGCTCGTAAAGACGGCGCCTTGCTAAAATTGTCAAAATTTAGCCATTTTTCGCTACACTTGCTAAAATTTTAAAAACGATTAAAGAGAGATTATGGACAGAATTGTAGAGATCGAAAAGATGCAGCTCGATGAGAGCGTGGAGAGCTCGCTGCGCCCGTCGAGCTTCGAGGATTACGTGGGGCAGGAGAAGATCAAATCAAACCTCGCCATCGCGATCGCCGCGGCGAAAAAGCGCGCCGACGTGCTTGATCACGTGCTTTTCTACGGGCCGCCCGGGCTCGGTAAAACCACGCTAGCGCACATCATCGCCGCTCAGATGGGCGCCGCTATCAAGGTCACCGCCGCGCCGATGATCGAAAAGGCGGGCGATCTGGCGGCGATTTTGACGAACCTGCAAAGCGGCGACGTGCTTTTCATAGACGAGATCCACCGCCTAAGCCCCGCGATCGAGGAGGTGCTATATTCGGCGATGGAGGACTTCCGCCTCGACATTATCATCGGCTCGGGTCCCGCCGCGCAGACCATCAAGATCGACATTCCGCACTTTACGCTCATCGGCGCCACGACGCGCGCAGGCATGATCTCCGCGCCGCTGCGGGATCGCTTCGGCATGCAGTTTCGTTTGCAGTTTTACACGCATGCCGAGCTTGCGCGGATAGTGCAGATCGCTTCTGTTAAACTCGGGAAGGAGAGCGCGGCCGACGCCAGCGCCGAGATCGCGCGTCGCTCTCGCGGCACTCCGCGTATTGCGTTACGGCTGCTGCGCCGCATACGCGATTTTGCCGAGGTGCGCGACGAGGGCACTATCTCGCACGATCGAGCACGCGAAGGGCTCGAGGCGCTGGGCGTGGACGAGCAGGGCTTTGACGAGATGGATATAAAATATTTGGAAATTTTATTTGACGCTAAGCGCCGTGCCTTGGGGCTTAGCACGATCGCGGCGGCGCTTAGCGAGGACGAGGGCACGATCGAGGACGTCATCGAGCCCTATCTGCTCGCCAACGGCTACATCGAAAAGACCGCCAAGGGCCGCATCGCAACCGATAAGGCGCGCGAGGCGCTCGGTCGCGTGCTAAAGGTCGTGGAGAGAAATCTGTTTGAGGAGTGATCTGCTGGTTTAAAATTTAATCGGGCTCGGCGGGTGCCTAAAATATTATTTTATCGGTCGCTTTCCCTTTAGTTTAAATTTAGACGGGCTTTGCGGGTCTCTTGCGGTGTGTTTACGTCGCGCGTCACATATGTGTTGTTTTGCTCGGCGGGTGCTTGAACGCGTGCTTCATCGCTAGCCCGCCGCCTTTAGTCTTTTAAATTTTACTTCGAAATTTTAATAAACATACCCGCTGCGCCGTCGCGCGCCGTATGCGAAAACGCGCAAGAACGCCGCTCGTAAATTCGATTAAATTTCAAAATTTAATCGAAATCTGATAAAAAAATTTATAAAATACGTCATCAAATTTCAAAAGGATAAAATTTGCCGACGCCAAAAGACAACGCCGCAAGCTGCAACGAAAATCTGGCTGAAAACGTGGCTCAAAACAACGCCGATAATAACGCCAAAAGCGAGGCGCAAAATTTCACCGAAAATCAGACTGTAAATAACGCTGAAGGTAAAATCGAAGCCGCTGCCGAAGCCAAAGCGACCATCAAAAACAAAGCCGAAACCGCTGCTGAAAATAGAGCCGAAATCGGTGCCAAAAATCAAAGCGGAAGTGGAGCCAATGTCGGTGTTGAAAGCGGGGTTAAAGCCGCTAAAGCAAATACCGACGCTGATAAAGCAGACGCAGCTGCGTTAGGTGCCGCGGAAGGCGGGACTAAAACCGCCGTCGAAAATCAAAGCGAAAACCGGGTCAAAACCGACAAGGCCTCATCTGCTGGTGCTTCCGCGCTTAACGACGCTGTCGAAGCCAACGAAACCTTCTCGGCTAATATTTCCGCGCTTAGCGACGCCGCCGCTTCGGGAGCCGCTGCGGGTATGAAAGCAGGCCTTGCCAAGGCTGGGCGCGCGAAGACGAACAAGATATTTTTTATCGGCGCAACCTTGCTGATGTTTTGCTGCGTGATCTATCTGTTCTCGCCGTTTTTGATGGTGATCGCAATCGGCGTGCTGATGGCGGTGGCGACCTCGGGTCTGCACGCTAAAGTAACGAAGCTGTGCCGCGGCAGGCGCACGTTAGCCTCGGTGCTTAGCCTGTTTTTGCTCTGCGCGCTTTTTTTCGTGCCCTTCATCTACGCAGTGATCGAGATCGCCAAAAACGCCGCGAGCTTCGATATGGCGCGCCTAAACGATGCGCTTAGCTACGTTCAGAGCCTAAACATCAAGCTGCCCGGGCCTTTTGAGAAATTTGATACGCAGTTTCGCTCGTTTTTGGCAAACCTGGACGTCGCGGGCTTAGCTAAGCAGATCATCTCCTATCTCTCGGTCGTCGGTAAATCCAGCGCGAAATTTATCGTAGATATGGTGCTTATCATCGTGTTTTGCTTTTTTGCATACCTCTACGGCGAGAGCTTCAAGCGCTTTTTTAAAAAAATTCTACCCGTCGAGCCCGCGCAGATCGATTATATCTTTTCCGAGACGGCAAATACGATGAGC
The DNA here is from genome assembly GCF_938030785.1 of uncultured Campylobacter sp. Classification (GTDB taxonomy): domain Bacteria; phylum Campylobacterota; class Campylobacteria; order Campylobacterales; family Campylobacteraceae; genus Campylobacter_B. The sequence continues at coordinate 5,625 of NZ_CALHIK010000013.1, read as the reverse complement.
GTCGTGTTTTACTCGACTATCTTCAACGCCGTATTGCAGGGTTTTTTGTTTTCGATCATCGCAGGGATCTTCGGCTTTGACGCGCTGCTGATGGGGGTGCTTTTCGCCTTCTGCTCACTCATCCCCGCAGTCGGCGGTGCGCTTATCTACGTGCCTACCGCGCTATACGTACTAGCGGGGGGCAGCACTTCGGGCGCGATCGTGATAATGGCGTATTGCGTGATACTGATCTCAACGCTCGCGGACAGCTTCGTAAAGCCGCTCGTGATCAAATTTATCAACTCGCGCCTAGTCGAAAACCCCGCAAACATCAACGAGATGCTGATCTTCTTCTCAATGCTTTCAGGCATCAGCACGTTCGGGTTTTGGGGCGTGATCCTGGGGCCTGCGATTTTAACGCTATTTATCGCGGTGTTAAATTTATACGACTATCTAAAAAAGATAGAATTCGAGTAGGGCTTGCGCCGCTAGGCGCTTTTAAATTTATGAAAATGTCGCCCGTAAAGCGCAATGCCCAGCACGCCTTCGCGGCTTTTTGCCCGCTCGCGTTTTTGCTCGTGGGCGCAAAGGATTAAATTTAAAGGCAAATTTTATATTCTAATCGCGCTGATTATTTACGAGCCGTAATTCGCGGCGCGTTTGCGACGAAATGGCTTGCTGCAAAAATTCCAAGCCCACTTGCGTAGCTAAATTTATAGTTAGAGAAAAAGCATCTTGAAATTTTAAAATTCCATCGGAATTCTAAAATTTAGCTTAGAAAGCGTCTTTTGCGCTAAGCGATAAAATTTGCGTGCAAACGCCGTCGTTATCGAAGCAAAAGCGCAAATTTTAACTATTCAATTTAATATGCAAGATTTGCATATTGCTTAAATTTTGCTTAAAAAAATTCACTAATTTAAAAATTCTTTTATAATCTAATAAGTATAATAGCTCCGTAATCAAAATTCTTGAAAGGAGTATCATGCAATCCAGAGAAAAGATCGTGAAAACGACTTGTCCTTATTGCGGTACCGGCTGTGGTATCGATCTTGTCGTAAAAGACGGCAGGATCGTAAACGCACGTCCTACGCAGGCCCACCACGTAAATGACGGTGAGCTATGCTTAAAAGGTATGTTCGGCTGGGAGTTCGTAAACTCTCCAAAACGCCTTGCCAAACCTATGATCCGTAAGAAAAACGGAGTATTTGATAGAAGCGGCAAACTCGAGGAGGTAAGCTTCGAGGAAGCTTACGATTTCGTAGCGTCTAAATTTAAAGAGACCGTCGCAAAATACGGCTCAAACTCGATAATGGGTTTTAGCTCGGCGCGTTCAAACAACGAAGACAACTACGTTTTTCAGAAATTTTTCCGCGCTCAGGGCAGCAACAACGTCGATCACTGCGCCCGTCTTTGACACGCTCCTACAGTGGCAGGTCTTGCCAACACATTAGGAAACGGAACGATGACGAACGATTTGGTCGAATTCGCTACCGATACGGACGTATTTTTGCTCATCGGCACCAATACGAGCGAGTGCCATCCGATCATCGCTATGCAGATGCAGCGAGGCTTGCAGCGCGGCGCGAAGATGATCGTAGTAGATCCGAAGCGTACCGATATGGCGAAAAAGGCGGATATTTTCTTGCAAATCCCGCCGGGCGCGAATATCAAGACGCTAAATACCATTATGCACGTTATCATTGCCGAAAATTTGCAAGACGACGAGTTTATCAAAAACTACACGCACGGCTACGAGTATCTAAAAGAGGTGGTTAAGGACTTTACGCCTGAGCGCTTCGAGCGTGAAACGGGCGTAAAAAAAGAGCTTATCGCGGAGGCTGCCAGAATGTATGCCAAAGCGGGCGCGGCGGCGATTTGCTACACTATGGGCATCACGCAGTTTAGCGACGGCACCTCGAATGTATTCTCGCTTTCAAATTTAGCCATTTTGACGGGAAATTTAGGCAAAAGAGGCGCGGGCGTCAATCCGCTGCGCGGTCAAAATAACGTCCAGGGCGCGTGCGATATGGGCGCGCTACCTAACGTCATCCCGGCAGGCGCGGTAAATTCCGCTTACGCTCAGGAGCAGGCGCGCAAAGTATGGCACTTCGAGCTAAATCCTACTCCGGGCTTTAAACTTACGATCGCACCCGATAAGATGGATAGCGGCGAGCTAAAGCTGCTCTACGTTTACGGCGAAAACCCTGTAATGAGCGATCCTTGGACGGAGCACTTCGTGCACTCGACGCACCATCTGGATTGCTTTATCGTGCAGGATCTTTTCTTTACCGAAAGCGCGCAGAAAGCCGACGTCGTGCTGCCTGCGGCAGGCTGGGGTGAGAAGGACGGCACCTTTATCAACACCTCTCGCCGCGTCCAGCGCACGCGCAAGGCTAGCGAGCCGGCTCCTGGCGTAGAGCCTGATTGGAAGGTCGTTTGCAATATCGCGCAAAGAATGGGGCTTGAAGGGTTTGATTTTTTAAGCGCGGAAGAAATTTGGAACGAAGTGCGTTTGCTAATGCCTAAATTTTTCGGCGGCATTAGTTATTACAGACTCGGCAAGCTAGGCGGCATCAGCTGGCCGTGCCCAGACGAAGATCATCCAGGCACGCCGGTGCTTTACGTGGATCATAAATCGATGCTGCCTGACGGTAAATTTAGAATGGTGCCGGTGCTTTATGTGGACGATAAAAAAGAGCGCGCTAAAGCGGAGGCCGATTTTAGAGCCAAGATGAAAATTCCGGATGATTACCCGGTGGGAAGCGGCGCGCTTAGCGAGATTCCGGATGAAGTCTATCCGTGCTTATTTACGACCGGGCGCAAGGTCTATCACTACCATACGGGCACGATGACGAGAGAGTGTCGCGCGCTAGAGTACGGCGCGGGCGCAGAAGGCGCGCTCATCGAGGTAAGCCCCGACATCGCACGCGAACGCGAGCTTACCGAAGGCTGCTATGCGCTCGTCAAAAATAAGCGCGGCCAGATCGCGGCGAAACTGCGCATAAATCCGGATCTAAAAGAGGGCACGATCTTTACGACCTTCCATTACAGCGAGGCCGACGGCAATGAGCTCGTGCATGCGGGCGATCTGGATCCGCTATCGGGCATCCCGCCGCTAAAGATGACGATCGCAAATATCAGAAAGCTTAGCGAGAGCGAGTTTATCGAGTTCAGAAGACAAAACGAGATGTCGATGCACTCTGAAAAACCTTATCTATCGCCGGTTCATAAGTAGTTTGGGCGGCAAGCTCCGCCCGCTTTGCAAGGATGAAATTTAATCGCAGCTACGGCTAAATTTGATTAACTTTCATCTTCGCGGGCGCTTCATAGCCGCTTGCGCGCACAGTGCAAGCGGCTCGTGGAATTTTCCACGCGATTTTTTAAATTCAAAAATGCGAGCGATTTAAATTTACGCATTCCGCTTCGGTACGACGGCTTTACTTCGGCGAATTAAGGCTATTTAAGCAAAATTTCACTACGATACGAGCGAAATTAAAATAAGGAAGGTCTATGGAGCCGATTTATAGGGCGGAGATAGTTAAATTTAAAGGCGATGAAAGAAGGATCGTAAGCGATATCTTGGTTCGCGAGATTAAGCTTGAAATTTTACTAAACGGCAAGCGCTTCGGCGCGCTGATGGCGACTCCGAGCGATCAGAAGGCGCTTGCGATAGGCTATTTGCTGAGCGAAAATTTGATCTCGGATCCAAGTCACATAAAGAGCATAGAGCTCGCGCCGGACGGGCTTAGCGTGAATGTTTGCGGCGAGATAAACGAAAAGCGGCTAAATAGCTTCGATGCCGAAAAGGTCATCATCAGCGGCTGCGGGCGCAGCTCTACCGCAAATATCGATCCTGAGGCGATGGCGGCGCGCAAAGTCCGCTCGGACGCTAAATTTCATAAGAATGAAATTTTAAATTTGATGAGCGAGTTTTACACGCAGTGCGAGCTTTATGAGATGACGGGCTGCGTGCACACCGCAAAGCTTTTTACCGCGAGTGGTGAGTATTTTATCGGCGAGGATATCGCCCAGCACAATACTATCGATAAATCGGTCGGTAAAGCGGTCTTGGCGGGGTGCGATACTCAGGGCTCGCTTCTTTTGGTAAGCGGCAGGCTAAGCTCCGAAATGGTCGCCAAAGCCGTGATGAGCGGCATTAGCGCGCTTGTTTCGCGCACGGCTCCTACGAGCCTGGGCGTCGTGATAGCGCGTAAATTTGATCTTACCCTTTGCGGCTTCGCGCGCGGCGAAAATTTAAACGTTTATAGCGGCGAAGAAAGAATTTTGAGTTAAGAGGGCGGCATGGAGATAGATATCAAAATAGACGATAAAAAAGCAAGCGAGATCAAAAGGCTGATTTTAAATTTATTAAATCCGAGCGGCAAGCTCGATTGCGGCGCGGCATTTAAGATCGCTGCTAAATTAGGCGTAGATGCAGGCGTTGTAGGAGATCTCGCGGCGCGCGAAGGGATACGGATAGATCGCTGCGAACTCGGTCAGTTCGGCAAGCTGCAATGCAGCGGAGGTAGCATAAAGGCGCTACAAAAGCTAGATCCGCTTTTGGATGAGAAAAGACGGATTTTTTGCCGTGACGCCCGCGCCGTAGCTAGCGGCGGAGTAGGGTTCGATACGGTGCGCTCTACGCTTAAGGAGCACGGCATAGACGTGAAATATTGTCAGCTGGGCTGCTTTAAGGAGAAGAAAGGCAAAAGAATGAGGGTAAAAACAAAAACTTGGATCGAAAATGCGCAGGGCGAGCTCATTTTCGGCAAGGGCAAAACCGAAGTACTAGATGTGATCGCTCAAACGGGCTCTATCTCTAAAGCCGCCGAGGTTTTGGGGATGAACTATAAAAAGTGCTGGAGCCATCTGCAAATTTTACAAAAAAATCTGCAAGAGGAGCTCTTTAGCACCAAGCAAGGCGGCGGCAATGCCGCAGGCACGACGCTAAATGCGCGCGCTTATGAGCTGATCGCCGCATATAAGCAGCTGCAAAGCGATATAGAAAACTACGCAAACGAGCGCTTTAAGGAGCTTTTTTTGAAAAAAGAGGGCGAGAAAGACGCAAGTAAAGCGGCAGATAAAAACCATTAAATTTTAAAGGAGAGAACGATGTTTGTAAAACTAAACGACCGAACCTATCTAAACAAAGACAGGATCACACGCATCAAGGTAGATAGCGTCCAGGACGGTATCAGAATTCGCTTCTACGAGGGGCAGTTTCAAGTCGCCAAAAGCGGCAGATTTGAAAGCGAAGAAAAAGCGATGGAGTGGTTGCAGAAAAATTTTATCGGCAAATAGGCGCAAAGCGCACTTCATGGCCGCGCGAGCAGCTTGCGAACAGATCCGCAAAATAGTGACTCTTTGTGATGCGCAGCGGCTGCTCGCCGGCGCGATGATTGGTTTGTGAGCGATCCGCGCTTTTAAGAGAGCTCGCAGAATTTTAAAAATTTCGGAATTTGCAAAATTTTACGGATCCGAATTTTTAAAATTTTTAAAATTTGGCATAGTGGAATTTTGTCGGCTATATAGAATTTGACGGTCTGAATTTTACTGCGCGGAGCTTTTAAATTTACATATCGCAGCGCGATCGTAATAAAAGTCGTAGTAGTAAAATTTAATTTTGTAAAATTTTACTACTTTAAA
>NZ_CALHIK010000012.1 GCF_938030785.1 uncultured Campylobacter sp. | reverse complement strand
AAGCCAAGCAGCCAAATATGGGCTCTGCGCGCAAATCAAACCAAAGATCGGTCGGAGATATCGTTTCGGAGGCAACTGCGCAGGCGCAAAAAAATATCGCCGCTTCGGATGCTATCGCGCAGATCAATAAAGCCGCCAAAAAGGACGCGCAAGCAAAAGGTGATCCCGCAAATTCCAACCGCTTCGGCAGCGAAAGCTTAGAGAGCGCCGCGAAAAACGGCGAAAAAGCCGCGGCTTCTTTAGGCGATGATTCAAGCTTAGCGCAAAACGGAGGCGGCAGGAGCGCTGCGATAAATTTTAACGATTCCGCAAATTCTGCGCCGTCTGTAGATAAAGATACGGGCGAAAATTTTGCGGCGAGACGAGATAATTCTTTAAATTCCTCGCATTCTACGCAAAATCTCGCGACTCCGCCCGAAGAGAGCTCTTTAAATTTAGCGCAAAATAGCGCGAGCAAAAACGGCGCCGTATCCGGTAGCGGCGACATTTCAAGCGAGCCGCACGACGAGATCGCGCTGGGGTTTGTCGCGCAAAAGACGGTTGATTTTATGAAAAGCCTCAAAACGGCATTTCGCGCAAGCAGCGAGCATGCAAGCGCAAGCACCGTCCTATGGGTTCTAGCACTTTCTTTTATATACGGCTTTTTCCACGCGGCGGGTCCGGGGCACGCAAAGCTGCTAACTGCGAGCTATTTCTTAGCCCATGGCGGCAGCTACGTCAAGGCCTTCGGATTTGCCCTTAAAATCGGGCTTCTGCACGTCCTAGGAGCGCTCGTTTTGGTAAGCGCGAGCATGTTCGTGTTACAAAACGTCGCAGGCCTCGTTTCCACGAATTCCGCCTCGATCACTACGAAAATTTCGGCACTTCTGATCATCGTCATAACGGCGCTCATCATCTACGATAAAGCTCGCCGCGTAAGATCGGGCACCGGCCACGATGCGGGCTGCTCCTGCGCCGCTTGCGCTTCCGCCGCAAACACCGCAGAAACGGACTCCCGCTTAAAAAATACGGCATTTACAAACGCCGGGGATTCCGCTCACGCAGCGTCAAAGAGCTATAAATTTTCTAAATTTAATATTCAAAGCGGCGAATCCGCGCAGTATTTGGATACTAAAAATTTAGGCGCCGCGGCGGCAGAGTCAAATTCGGATTCAAATTTAACCGCAAATTTAGAGGAAAACTCGCCTAGACAAAACGGGCAAAAACAGGCTTTAAATTCTGCAAATTTAAAAAACCAAACCTCATCTCGCTCGCTGCAAAATGGCGCGACCTGCGGCGGCGAGAAAGGGCGAGAGTGGCTTATCGCGCTTGCGGCGGCGCTCGTGCCCTGCCCAGGTACGATCCTTATTTTCGTGCTTGCCTTCAGCCTCGGAAGCTTCGCACTTAGCGTTGCGAGCGCGCTTTTCATCGGTTTTGGAATGAGCGTCGTGATATTTTTAGCCGCACTTTTCGGCGCGAAAGCAAACGAGCTTAGCTCAAAACGGCTCGTAAGCCTGAAACTTTATGTCGAATTTTTGGGACTTTTCGTGATGTTTGGGCTCGGGATTTTTATGTATTTCCTCTCAGACAACCTCAGGGTGCTGTGATCGCAAAATTTAAACGTAAATTTACAAAAGCGGCTCGCGTGAAATATAAATTTACACGATACATTAAATTCTAATCGAGTGCGGATCTAATTTAAAAGAGTAAGATTTTAAAATTTTACGCCGCGCGGACTGCGTAAATTAAATTTCGATCTCGACTATTTAATTATGCGGCGGAATTCGCTCTTTATAAATCACGTTAAATTTTGCTACAATACGGGCGAAATTTTTCTCAAGGATAGATATGTCGCCTTCTTTGCAAGATGCTATTTCACAGACTTTAATCGAACAAAAAGCGTGCGCTAGAGTTTTTAATAGATATTACTACCTCAGTATAGCCGCCTTTTTTGCGGTCCTGTTCGTATTAGTGTTTCTAAACGGCGTTAAAGCAGACACTCCTCTAATAAAAATTGCCGAATTTTCGAGCGTCTTGATCCTTTTTCAGATCTTTTGGATATTTCTTATGCATTGCGCCAGTCAAGAAAGCGAAGCGGAAATTCGCTACTATAAATTTTACAAAGAGATATTCGTCCGCGCCGTAATAAACGATATAGATGCCGGTTTAAAATACGATCCATATACCGGCATGCAAGAAGAGGAATTTCAAAAATTTAGAATTTATAGGAAATCTAGGATCAAAAGCGAGGATCGGATTGCGGGCGCGCACTGCGGGATTAAATTTAGCCTAAGCGAGGTACATAGTAATGGTAGGTTTTACATGAAAACGGATAATCCGCTCATAGCGGCGATTATGTTGATCAAAATATTCTATGATAACTATATGGACTTTGACGGCAACGTACTGATCTGCGAGCTCGCGAAAAAAACCTCGGGCAAAACGATAGTGGTAAGCAGGGAGCTAAACGCCAAGATCTTCGGCGAAAAAGAGATGATGGACGATGTGGATTTTATGCGCGATTTTCGCGTGTTTGCGGATGACAAAGTAGAAGCGCGCTATCTGCTAACGCCCGCGTTTATGGAGCGTCTGCGCGAAATAAATCGCGAAACGAGCGGCGAGTTTAGCTTGAGCACGGTTATTTATGGATGAGCGCTTATATCTATTTTTAAACGGTGCGCCCGATCTTTTTGAAACTACGCTTTTTGATAGACCCGCTAGCATAGAGCTCGCGCGCGAATACCAAACGCAGATCCGCAAAATTTTAAGCCTAATCGAAACACTTAAACTCACAAATTAACAGAGCACATTACGGCTGATTTTGCATCGACTAAATTTAGGCCGAGCGAAATTTTCACAGAAGCGTACTTTCTACAAAACGTAAAATTTAATCAGCGGCGCAATCTCTCGGCGGCTGCCTAAATTTAAACGGGCGATACGATTAGAGAGATGAAGCGGCTGTCGCGCATAAATTTGAAACAAAAGCGCCCGCGTCTCGTAAAAATAAAATTTTACCGCGCCTTGTATCGCGACACAGTGCTTTGAGTGCCAAACCTGCATAGCGGCAAAATTTAATCGGCAGCGCCCGCGATTATGAAATTTAAAGCGGCTCTGCAAGGACGAAATTTAAAATTTAAAAGCAAGCCCGCGGCGAGAGTTAAATTTATCGCGCGCGCGGCGTTTACAAAAGCCGCGAGCCAAAGCATATCTGCCGAGCGTATGCCGCAACATATCGCAAGCGCTGGTTTGCACGTTACGTCAAATTCCGCAAAATCCTAGCCGCGCATTCCCGCATCGCCTCATCAAACGCCGTCATGGCTGAAATTGTAAATTTAAATCATAAAGAATTGGATGAGGCGAAATTTAAAATTCCGCCTCCTAAGCGAGAAAAGATTAAAGCGCCGCGTAGCGCACCATTAGGCAGGTTTGAAGCGCCGCCAGCTTATCAAGCGTGCTTTTTTGTACTTCGGAATCGACCAAAATGACCGCCAAAGCGTCCCCCTCCTCGCCTCTGCCTAGGCGGAAGTCCGCGATATTGATGTTTTCGTCGGCTAGGATCGTACTTACGGATTTGATAACGCCCGGTACGTCGGTGTTTTTGAAGATTATCATCTTGCCTTTCGGCTTAAAATCGGTCTTAAATCCGCCGATATTTACGATACGCTCCTCGCTGCCGTCAAAGACCGTACCCGCGACATTTGAGATCGCCTCGTCGGTCATAATTTTTACCGCGATCTCGCTTTTATAGACGCTGTTTGCAAGCTCGCCGAAGCTCGTCTCGATCCCCTTTTCATCCGCAAGAAATTTAGCATTGACGTAATTTAGCGAATCACCCAAAGAATCGTGCAGCGCGCCTACGATGGCAAAAACGAGCATCGATTTTAGATACTGCACTACCTCGCCGCTGCCCTCGATCGTGATCGATTTGATCGGACCCTTGTTGATCTGCGCCGCAAGATAGGCCATTTTCGAGACTAAATTTATATACGGCTCGATACCGCGCGGCAGATCCTCGAGCTTAAGCGGCAAATTTAAAGCGTTTGGATAGTTTAAGCCGCGTGCTGCGCTGATCGCCTGCTCCGCGGCTTCCCTGGCGATATTGCTTTGCGATTCGAGCGTGTTTGCTCCAAGATGTGGAGTCACGCTCAAATTTTCGATATCCAAAAGCTCATGATCGGTCGCAGGCTCTTTGTCGAAAACGTCGATGCCGAGATACGCGATCTTGCCGCTGCGTAGATTGTTTGCGAGCGCTTTTTCATTATATAGCCCACCTCTAGCGCAGTTTATTAGGCGCACGCCGTCCTTCATCTTCGCTATTTGCGGCTCGTCGATCATATTTATCGTCTCTTGATTTTTCGGCGTATGGATCGTGATGAAGTCGCAAGATAAAATTTCATCGAAATTTTTCGTATATTTTACTCCGAGCTTCGTGGCTTTTTCGGGTTCGATATACGGATCATAGGCGATGACGTTCATCCCAAACGCAAGCGCGCGCACCCCCACGCGCGAGCCGATGTTTCCAAAGCCGATAATGCCGAGACTCTTTTTATAAAGCTCGGTGCCGTACCATTTCTCGCGTTTCCAAATTCTATCAATTTTCAGATCGTTGCAGGAATTTACATATTTGCGCGCCGCATTTAGCAGATGGCACATGGTCATTTCAACCGCGGCGATGGTATTTGCGGTAGGTACGTTCATCAAAATAATGCCGCGCTTGGAGCAGCCGTCGATGTCGCAGTTATCCACACCCACGCCCGCGCGCACTATCGCTTTTAGCTTGGTGCCTGCGTTTAGAAATTTCTCATCCACCGCCGTAGAGCTTCTGGTAATCGCGACGTCAGCATCGCCTAAAATTCCGTATAGCTCGCTCTTGGGCACGCTCGTGGCGTCGATTACTTTAACGTCCGATTCCTGCTTAAGCAGATCAAAACCGATTTTGTGGATTGCGTCGCAGACTATGATAGTTTTCATTAAATTTAACCTTTTGAAGTGGATCCGCAAGGCGGGGATGCCTTGCGGGAGTAATTATTTATTTAGTTGATCTTTGATTAGATCCCCTAGGCTTTGCTTCTCGTCATCGTTGCTATTGATCTCGTTTAGCGCCTCGCGCTCCTTCTGATGAGCCAGCCTGCGCACACTTAGGCGGATTCTATTTTTCTTCTCGTCGATGAAGGCAATCGCAGCTTCAATCTCGTCGCCCACTTTTAGGCTATCTACGCTTACGTTGCCAAGATCTTCCTTGCGAATAAGCGCGTCGATACCGCCTCCAAGCTCGACAAAAATTCCGAACTCTTTAATATCGCGGATCTTGCCTTTTACGACATCGCCTTGATTGTGGCTCTTGGCATAATCGCTAATAGGGCTATCGCCGAGCTCCTTGTGATTTAGAGAAATTTTTTGAGTATCTTTGTCGATCTTAATGATTTTAACTTCGATCTCGTCGCCCACTTTGAATAAATTTTTGCACTTCTCGCCGCGATCCCACGAAGCGTCCTCGTTATGCAAAAGTCCCTCTACGCCGTCGATCCTCACAAACGCGCCGAAATTTGTAATCGTAGTGACGCTGCCTTTTAGCACGTCGCCCACTTTGTATTTAGCAACGAACTCGTCAAACGGCTTGGTGAGTAAATTTTTAAGGCTCACGCGCAATCTGCGCTCGCTAGGGTTGATCTCTACGACCTCGACGTCGAGCTCCTCGCCCTCGCTGATGAAATCTTTCGGATTTTTGATATTTTTATCCCACGAAATTTCGCTGATATGCAAAAAGCCCTCGATGTCGTTGCCAAGATCGACAAACGCGCCGTAAGGCTCGATATTGCTTACTTTTACGCGGATAGTATCGCCCACTTCCAGGCTATCTTTGATCTCGTTCCAAGGATCAGGCATCGCCTCTTTGATCGAAAGAGAGAGGTGTTTTTTATCGTTGTCGTACTTGATAACTTTAACCGGAACCTTATCGCCCTCTTTGTAGAGCGAGCTTGGATTTACCGGGCCTTTGTATGAAATTTCGCTGTAGTGTACGAGTCCGTCCACGCCGCCTACGTCTACGAACATACCGTAGGTAGTGATCTTTTTAACGATACCCTCGATGATGCCCTCGGTAGCGACTACCTTTTCGATCGCCTCTTTACTTGCTTTGCGATCCTCATCAAGCAGCTTCTTGCGCGATACGACGACGCTTTGCTCGTCTCTATCTACTTTGATGATCTTTACTTTGAAATTTTTGCCGATGGCGCCGTTTGGGTTTTTAAGCGCGCTTTGCGAGCGAGGCATAAAAAATTCCACGTCGTCTGCGTTAGCGCAAACATAGCCGCCCTTATTAAACGATAAAATTTTAACATCATAGATATTTTCTGCGTTTTCATCATAAGAGTCGATGAACGCTTTTACTTTTTCCTTCTTTAGAGCCTTTTTATACGATACGACCGGGCGACCGCCTCTGCTTCCGATAATAGCGACTTTGATGTCATCTCCTACGTTAACCTGCGGGTTTCCTTGCTCGTCGCTAACCTCGGCGGCGTCTAAAATGCCCTCCGACTTCCTGCCTACGTCTATGAAAACCTCGCCGTCCTTAAGGGCGATAACCTTACCTGTGACGACCTCGTCGCGAGACTTTTGGGCGTCATACTCCTCTAACAATGTCGCAAAATCTTCCTCTGCGTGGTTTTGAACCTTCTCGTTCACCTCAGCCATATGCTTCCTTTAAATTTATTTGTGCTTTTTTGAAAAGAACTAAAATGTGTGATTCTAGCTAAAATTTGCTTTCGATTTGATAAATTTCTAAGAGTAAATTTGATAAGAGGGCTTATAAATTCTGCGTTAAATTTTCGATTCTCGCTACCACTTTTTTGATGATCCAATCAGGCGTGCTAGCTCCTGCGGAGATGCCGCAGAGGCTTTTGTTTTCAAACCACGAGCGCTCAAGCTCGCTTTCGTTTTCTATAAGGTAGCTGTCTTTGCAAAAATTTTGTGAAATTAAAAAAAGCTGCTTGGTGTTGGAGGAATTTTTTCCGCCTACGATTATCATCACGTCAGCCTTTTGCGACAGACTCTTTACGGCCTCTTGATTTTCCAGCGTCGCATTGCAAATCGTATTAAAAATTCTCAGCTCCCTCGCGCGCTGCATCAAAAAATCCGCGATTTTGGTAAAATTTTCTATCTTTTTCGTAGTCTGCGAAACGAGCGCGACACGAGTCCCAAGCTTGATCTGTAGTAGCTCCGCGGGCTCGAGCACTACGTATACTCTTCCTTTGGCGTAGGATTTCACGCCCTTTACCTCGGGATGGTTTTTATCGCCGAAGATCACGATATCATAGCCCTCCGCGCTCATCTTTTCTACGATCTGCTGCGGCTTGGTCACGAAGGGGCAGGTAGCGTCGATGAGCTCTTTATTTTGTGCCTTTAATCTTTGCAGATCGTCCTTTTGGATGCCGTGGGTGCGGATGATGAGTTTTTGCTCGTCAGTGATCTCGCCAACTCCCTCCAGGGTTTTGACGCCGAAATTTTGCTTTAAACGGTTAATCTCTTCGGCGTTATGTATCAGTTCGCCGATCGTAGCGGCCTCGCCAGCGCTTTCTGCGATCTTGATCGCGCGCTTGACACCGAAGCAAAAGCCGTAGCTTTTGGCCATCTCAATCTTCAACGCCGGCTCCGATCTGTCTTAAAATCGCGGCGAAATTCGGAAACGACGTCGCGATACAATCGCTATCTTCGATAATCATCCCAGATCTTAAGCCCAAAATCGCAAAGCTCATCGCGATGCGGTGGTCTCCGCACGGCGTGATAATCGCCGCGTTCGTCTCGCCGCCTTCGATCTGCCAGCCGTCCTGCAGCTCGCGCGCTTTGATGCCGCAGGCGCGAAGCCCTTCGCAGGTTACCTTTATGCGGTCGCACTCCTTTACGCGCAGCTCGGCGGCATTTTTAAGCACGCTACTTCCTTGCGCACAGGCAAAAGCGATAGCAAGCGCCGGCGCCTCGTCTATCAGCCACGAGATATTTTCGCTAACCTCCACGGCGTGAAGCGGTGCGTAAGCGACCTCTATATCGCCGATCTGCTCGTAAATTTCGCTCGTTTTATTAAATTTAACCTCGGCACCCATACGTTTTAAAATTTCATACGCCTCTATGCGGGTTTTGTTTAGCAGCATATTTTTTAGCACGATGCGCGAGCCAGGAATTATCGCTGCGGCGACCGCAAAGAAAAACGCCGAGCTGGGGTCGTTTGGGATAAAAATTTCAAGCGGTTTGAGCGGCGAGCTAAGCGGCGCGACTTCGATCGCAAGGCCGTTTCGCGAAATTTGCGCGCCCATCGCTTTTAGCATCCGCTCGCTGTGATCGCGACTAAGCTCAGGCTCGCTAAACTTGCACCCGCTACCGCGCAAAGCCGCTAAAATTAGAGCGGTCTTGACCTGCGCCGACGCAATCTTGCTCTCGTATTCAAAATACCCAAGCTTTTGCCCTAGCACCGCAATCGGCGCCTTTTCGCTGCCTTGACGCCCGTAAATTTTAGCGCCTACTTTGCAAAGCGGATCCGCAACGCGCCTCATCGGACGCTCGCTTAGATAGCGATCGCCGCACAGCACGAAAAAGCCCTCGCATCCCGCCAAAAAGCCCATAAATAGCCGCATCGCCGTACCCGAGTTGCCGCAATCAAGCGGAACGTTAGGCTCTTTGATAGCGGCGGGAGGAGTGATTAAAATTTCGCTCGCGTCGCGCTGCACGCAAGCACCCAAAAGCTCCACTATTTTTAGCGTATTTAGCGTATCCTCGGCGGCTAGATAGTTTGAAATTTTACTCGTCCCCTCCGCTAGCAGCGAAAAGATCGCCGCACGATGCGAGATCGATTTATCCGCGGCGATGTTTGAGATCTCCGCTCGCAAAGGGCTAGCTTGCGCAAAAATTCTCATCGCAGCCCAAGCCCCAGCTCGCTGCTAAGCGCGGCTAAAATTTTATCGGTAAAGCCCGCCACTTCCTCGTCGCAGAGCGTTTTTTGAAGGTCTTGAAATACAAGCCTGATCGTCAGGCTCTTTGAATCGCCCAGGCTTTCGTCGCCGTAAAGATCGCTCGGGATAAATTCCTTTAGCGCCTCGATTTTAAGGGCGTCTATGCACTGCTTGATCTGCTCGAAACGCATTCCGCTCGGCACCAAAATACTTAGATCGCGCGATACGCTAGGAAACTTCGAATAAGCGTCCGCTACGATATTTTTAAATTTAAGCTTGGAAAAATCGATCTCGCACAGATAGCTTTTATCCAGATCGCGCCCTGCTTCTACGGCGTAATCCACGCGCCCGATAAAGCCGACTATCTCGCCGTCCTGCTCGATCTGGGCTTGCTCGAATTCGCTTAAAAATTTCAAATTTTCGCTAGGCAGCCTGACGTTAAATTTACCGATGACGCTTTGGATTAAATTTGCAAAATACAAAAAATCCACCGCGGCGGGTTTCGCGCCGGCCGCGATAGAGGGCTCCGTCTTTAGTCCGCTAGCGATAAAGCCCAGTCTTAGGCACTGCGAACCGTCCGCATCAAACACCTCTCCTAGCTCAAAAAGCTTGACGCTTCTGCGAGAATTCTTTAAATTTCGCTCCGCAGATTCCAGCAGATGATTAATCAGCGTCGGTCTTAGCGCATCCAGCTCGCCGTTTATCGGATTTAAAATTTTAACCTTGCACGGCGCAAAGCCTAAATTCTCTAGCGCTTTTCCGTCGTCAAACACATAATGCACGCACTCGAAAAATCCTACCGCAGCAGCCTTACTGCGAAGCTTGCGCCCATTTTGTAAATTTACGTAGGTATCGTTTAGGCGGTTTTTCTCGTAGAAGCTTAGCGGCGCTGCGGCGATATTATCGATGCCTACGATGCGCACGATCTCCTCGCACACGTCGTGAGAGTTTACGATATCGTGGCGGAAAGGCGGCACCTTGGCGGTGATGAGATCGGCTTCGACGCCCACATCAAAGCCCAGCCTTTTTAAAATTTTTACGATCTTATCGCGCGGAATTTGCGCGCCGATCATTGAGTTTATCTCTTTTTCGCTAAAGCCCACGATAAGCGGCTCCAAAGCGTTTGAAACTCTTTGCGTGCCGGCATATAGGCTAACGGCGCTGTTTTTTACTAGCAATCTAAATAGCAGATCAAGCCCGGCTCTTAGCTTCGGCTCGCTGCCTCTGCTTGAGCGATACACGTGCTCGTCGCCCTTTAGGCTTTTGTCTTCGTTTACCGCTTTAGCGATGAGTAGCGGACTCGTATAGCTCGCCTCGACGATCACGGTTTTGCTGGCTGCGTTTGCTTTAAGCTGCGCATCTTGGCAGATCCCGGCTACGCCTAGAAGCTTCTGCCTCGCGTAAACGCCGAATTCGCCGTTTTTCATAGTCTTGATGTCCAGCATAAGCTTTTCCGACGCTGCGGCGATCTTTTCAAAATCATAGGCACGTAGCAGCACGCCGGTAGCGTGGGTAGCGTAATTGATGAAATTTTGCACCGCGCATCCTTGCAGTATCCCGGCGCTCGCAAGACGCAGCGTCTGCTTTAAATTTAGCTTCAGAGCGCTTTTGATCTCAAAGGCGCGAAATGCAAATTTAGCTCTTACTTCGTCGCTTGCGCGCACGCTTAAAATTCTACCGATGCCGGGCAAGCCGTCGGCGTCCTCAAAATCTTGCTTTACTTTTAGCGGCAGATCCAAGGCAGCTCCCAGATCGCGCGCTATGCCTAAGATGCTAAGGCAGTCGCCGCGATTAGCGGTAAGCTCGATCTCGATAATGTCGTCGTTAAAAATTTCATACTCGCGCAGCTCCTTGCCGAGCACGAGCTCGCCGATGCTGCTATCAAGCACCATAATGCCGTCATTCGTCTTAGCAAGCCCAAGCTCGGTCGCAGAGCAGATCATACCGAAGCTCTCCACTCCGCGAAGTTTGGCAGGCTTTATCTCAATACCGCTAGGCAGCACGGTGCCGATCAGACTAACCGCGACGTATTGCCCCGCCTCGACGTTTTTCGCGCCGCATACGATCTGCAAGCTCTGCTTACCGACATCCACCTCGCAGACGTTTAGATGATCGGAGTTTTCGTGGCGATGTTTGCTTTTTACGAGCCCTACTACGACGCCTTTAGGAAGTGAAATTTTATCGTGCGCGTCGATCTCAAGACCGATGGAATTTAGCGTAGCGGCCAGCTTCTCGCTTGAAATTTCTTTTACGTCGATCCAGTCCTGTAGCCAATTTCTCGTTATTATCATTTAAACTGCTCCAATAATCTAATATCGCCTTCAAATAGCGAGCGCAGATCGGGTATGCCGTGCAGCAGCATTGCGAAGCGCTCTACGCCGAGCCCGAATGCGTATCCGCTGACGTTTTTCCAGCCTACCGCTTTAAAGACGTTAGGATCGACCACGCCGCTGCCTAGCACCTCGAGCCAGCCCGTCTGCTTACAGACGCGGCATCCATGACCGTGGCAGAAAATACAGCTGATATCGACCTCGGTACTCGGCTCCGTAAACGGAAAGAAGCTCGGACGGAAGCGTACCTGCACGCTTCCGAACATATAGCGCAAAAATTCCTCCAAAACGTATTTTAAATTTGCGAAGCTCACGCGGTCTCCCTGCTCGACTACGAGACCCTCCACTTGATGAAACATCGGCGTGTGAGTTAGATCCATATCGCGGCGAAATACCGCGCCGGGGGCGATCATGCGCACCGGCGGAGCTTTAAATTTCTCCATCGTGCGAATCTGAACGCCGCTGGTATGCGTGCGTAGCAGCCGCCCGTCGTTCAGATAAAACGTATCTTGCATATCGCGCGCGGGGTGGTATTTAGGTAAATTTAGCGCCTCAAAATTATGAAAGTCATCCTCGATGAGCGGGCCGCTTTCGACGCTGAAATTCTGCGCGATGAAGTAGTCTATGATCTTATCCATCGTCTCCATCACCGGATGCAGCGCGCCGCAGCTTACGTTTTCGTTAAAAAGCGTAACGTCGCTCGCTTCATTTTTCATCGCCTCTTTTTGCTCCGCCTCTTCCAAGCTCGCCCTTTTTGCGGCGATGAGCTCGCTGAAATAATCGCGCTTTTCATTCGCGCTTACGGCAAGCTCTTTTTTCTGCTCGGGCGCTGCGGATTTGAGCTCGGAAAAAAGCGCCGTTATGATGCCTTTTTTGCCGAAAAGCTCCAAGCGCACGGCTTCCAGCTCGCTTAAGCTCGATGCGGCGTCGATTTTTGCTTTAATCTCTTGCAAATTCTATCCTTGTGGTTAAATTAATGGCGCGATTGTAGTTAAAATTTGATAAAAGCTAGGTAAATTTGCGTGTTTGGATTTTTTGGCTATAATCGCGGCTAAATTTCAACCTCATAAAAGGATCTAAAATGAACATCTTCGAAAAGATCGTAAACGGCGAAATCCCGTGCAACAAAGTGCTGGAAAACGACGAATTTCTGGCCTTCCACGACATCAACCCAAAAGCACCGATCCATATCCTGGCGATCCCTAAAAAATGCTACGAAAACTTCCAAGTAACGCCTCCTGAGGTGATGGCGAAGATGAGCGCCTTTATCCAAGAGGTGGCCGCGGCGATGGGGCTTGATAAGAGCGGATACCGCCTCGTTTGCAACTGCGGCGAAAACGGCGGGCAGGAGGTAATGCATCTGCACTTCCATATCCTCGGCGGAATGAAGCTACCGTGGGATCATGTAAGCGACCGCAACACGAAGGATAATTTTTAAAATTTAAAATTTTGTGGCCCTTCTTCAGAAAATTTGAACGCCGAAGCTCGCGTCTTTAAATTTAAAGACCGGAAGGCGAAACGAGCATGCTTTTTTCTAAATTTAGGAAATTTAAGCTGAATGAAATTTTGAAATTTTGAAAAATCGCGCTTCGCTCTTGCAGTAAATTTTACGAAACGAAAGCGTGATATATTGAAACTTTAATTTTAAAAGGATTAAAATTTAGACTCGGCTGCAGAAAAGCTCCGCAGCCGAAATCAGACTATTTTGAAAGCATCGAAGCAAGCATCCATAGGCGTTTTTCATAATCGCCATAATGATCCTGCGCGATGTTTGAAGTAGTATCGTCGCCCTCTGCTTCGGCTACCTCTTGAAGCTTTTTAAACTCTTCTACCAAATACTCGTAGGCTTTTTTGACGTTCTCAAGTACTTCGGTTACGCCGTAG
>NZ_CALHIK010000011.1 GCF_938030785.1 uncultured Campylobacter sp. | reverse complement strand
CGCCATTCAGAAGGTTAGACTCTACGTAACCCATAAATATCCTTTAAAAGAATTTTAGGCTTGAATTATATCTCCGCCCCATTAATCTTGACTTAAATTTTCTGCGGCGGCGGTTCGCACGGCGGCGGCTTGGACAACCGGAATTTGCGCGTAAAATTTGCATTAAATTTTACGCAGATGGTTGCGAAATTTGGCGCAAAATTTATGGCTAAATTCTGCGCGCTAGGCTTTTAAAATTGTAAATTTAGCGGCGCGAAATTGCCCCGCTCGCGCTGGGCGATAGGCGCATGCCGCATAAATTTTATCAAAGCCTCGAAGTTTGATGAAGCGCGCGTGGAGTTTAAAATTTTACAAATACGCTAAATTTTATAGTCGCGCGATAAATTTGAATTTTTAGCGCGCGATATGCGAACTCGCTATGGTTGAAGCAAGCCCTTGTGAATATAAAATTTGTTAGCACAAAGTGCAAAAAAGCGGCTAGCGTGGGCAACGGTGCGAAATTAAAATTTAAACTCGCTAGCCTCAATTTGAAATTTTGTAGCCGCCCGCTCTAAAATCCTAGCGCTTTTTGAATTGCGAGCGTCTGCGCTACGATGCGCTCAAGCTGCTCTAAATTTAGCATATTCGGCCCGTCTGAAAGCGCATGAGCGGGATCTGGGTGCGTCTCGTAAAAAAATCCGTCCACGCCCACAGCCGCCGCCGCTCGCGCGAGATACGGCACGAAGCGCGAGTCGCCGCCGCTCGTAGCGCCGATACTAGGCATCTGCACGCTGTGCGTCGCGTCGAAAATGACCGGTGCAAACTCGCGCATAATCGGCAGCGAGCGCATATCGACGATCAAATTTCCATAGCCGAAGGTGCTGCCGCGTTCGGTGAGCCAAACGCCGTAGCGGCGCGCCAGATCGTGCATACCTTCGCCGCTTGGTTGCGGCGCGCTTTGAGCAGAATTCGCGGCACTCGAAGCATCGCAAGCATGGGCGGAATTTTGCGCGTCCGATCGTGCGCCACAAGAATTTTGCGCGCCTAGCGCGGAAGAGCCGTCATTCGCACCGCTTCGAGCGCCGCTTTGCACGCCGCAAATTTCGGCATCGTCGGAGCAGGCGCTGTTTTGAGCGGCGTTTGTATCGCCAGATGCCGCGGTGCTTTGCGGGGTATAAGCCCGTGCGCTGCGAGTTTGCAGCACCTTTTCGACGCTGTGTTTCATCGCCTGCGGCGATAAAAACTGACCTTTTTTGATGTTTACTACCGCTTGCGTGCTTGCTGCGGCGACGAGTAGGTCGGTTTGGCGGCACAAAAACGCGGGTATTTGCAGTACGTCGGCGACGCGCGCGACGGGCTCCGCCTGGTAGCTTTCGTGGATATCGGTTAAAATTTTATAGCCGAACTTCTCCTTTACTTCGGCTAAAATTTCGCAGCCGCGCTGCAGCCCCGGGCCGCGGAAGCTTGAGATGCTGGTGCGATTGGCTTTATCGAAGCTGCTTTTAAAGTAAAATTCCACCCCGCTCATTTCGTTAAATTTGCGCAAACTTTCCGCGACTTTCATTATCAGCTCGCGGCTTTCGATCACGCAGGGTCCTGCGATCAGTATCATGAGATATCCTTTTTTAAAATTTGCGCGATTTTAGCGAAATTTTACTAACTCTTAATAGGGCTTGCCGAAAAATTTCTCGTAATGCTCATAAAAGCGCTTGTAGTAGGGGTTTGAGTAGCGTTTGCGCATGCCGTAGTTGTAGCACTCGATCGTGTCTTTGATATTTTTGTCTTTGGCGTTCCAACATTTGCGTAGGATTTTAGCGCATTTTGTGAGGTTGTACATCGGATTAAATATATAATCGATCTCGTTTTGGCTGAAATTTACGGCGTTTAGCTGCCCGAGTCCCACGTCGATGCTAAAGCCGTCCTCGTACAGATACTTGGCGATCTGCACGGCGTAAATTTCGTTTGCCGGTATGATCGTAACGACCCATTTGCTGGAATTTAGGCTATAGTTGCTCGTTTTGATGCGGATATTTTGATTGCGCAGGCCCGCAAAATAATCGGCGTTTGCTTTGTTTGTCAAAAAGGAGATCGTGTAGGGCTCGAAGTCGCTTTCGATTTTGACGATGGTGTATAAAATTTCAGGCTTTACCCCTTCGTTTTGCGCTACTGCGGCGATGGCGTTTACGATCTCGTTCGGCGAGTAAGCGGGAGCTTGAAGCGCCAAAAACAGGGCGAAAAGCAACTTTTTCATCTAAATTTACCGAGCCTTTGATAAAATTTTATGTCGCAAGTATAGCACAATTTCAGCCTTTTCATCATTGTTTAAGTGAAAATTAATCGTATTGGATATATAATCACATTTCTTTTTTAAACCCAAACGGTCGCTTAGCTCAGCTGGTAGAGCGCCACCCTTACAAGGTGGATGTCGCAGGTTCGATCCCTACAGCGACCACCATTTTGAAATCATTGGATTTCATACTTCTTTAGCACTTGCGCTGCGAGTGTGATTTTTGGTGCGACGGTAGTTCAGCTGGTTAGAATGCCGCCCTGTCACGGCGGAGGTCGTGGGTTCGAGCCCCATTCGTCGCGCCACTTCTTACGATGTCTTGCTAGCTCAGTAGGTAGAGCATCTCACTTTTAATGAGGGGGTCGTTGGTTCGAATCCAACGCAGGACACCATCTATCAAATTTCCTCCCTATTTTTAATTTTTTGATTTTTTTGAAAGCCTTATATTACGGGTTTTTGAAATTTTTTCAAAAAAATTTCAAATGCTAAAAACGCTAGATTATACAGGTAGTTTAAGAGAAACTACTATATATTAAAAAATGTATAGTAGCTCTTAAGCTTGTTAAACTCTTTGGAAACTTTTATAATTTGTCCTATGAAACTATATTAAATTTTAAAGGATAAGTAGTTATGAAAGTTTTTTCTAAAATTAAAGACGATCCGGCTTTTAAAACAGACCCCGATAAAGTGATCAGAAATTTCTCCCTGCCTCATCGCAAAAATACTATGGTAGAAATGATAGATGAGCATATAGCAGTTAGATTTTACCGCTCATTTACTAAAAAGGGAATACAAACAATTCATAGGCACTATCACTACTCAATAGGCGGCAAGCTGATTAAGTCTTTAGGCAATGCAGATGAGATAAGCCTAAGCAAAGCCAAAGAAACTCTTGAAGGTTTAATAGTAGATGGTTCTACTAAACTAGCCGCCCCAAGTAATACTCTGGCAAGCGTTTATAGACAATTTTGCAGACATAACGGCAATGTCGCATTAGCGACCTCTAAAAGACGAGATATGAGCTTTAAGGCTTTAAGGGATATTTGCGATAAAGATATAAACAAGATAAGCAAAAAGGATATTATGCCGATACTGGATTACTACTACGATAATGAAAAATACGCCTCCTTAGAAATTTTATTCAAACTCATTAAAAGACTATTCAGATATGCTCGCATAAGGGATATTTCTAAAAATCCATTATTTGCAGAAGAGGTGTTTAAGGACTTTTATAATATACCTCGCCATAGCGAATACCCATATATAAAAGATGACTTGGATTTAACCGTACTTATTAAATTTATCATGAACTATCCTCACCAAAGAGGAGTTAAGAATGCTTTGATATTCGGACTGCTTACGGGGCTAAGAAGCTCAAATGTAAGAAATTTAACCCATGAGCATTTAAAAATAGGCGATGATGGAGAATACTACTTACTATTCCCGCAAGATGAGAATAAGGTAAAAAGCAATGGGGATGAACATCTGGGACTTCCAAAGGAGGTAGGTGAGTGGCTAGAGAGCATAAAAACAAAGTCCTCTTTATTTTTTGCGAATACGGAAGGAAACGTTTTAAGTGAGGCAACACTTGTAAAGGCCCTTAGGCAATATACCCCATTAGTCGGTAATAATGGGATAGTTTTTCATTCTTTTAGGATAATACTAAGTACGTTTTGTAACGATAACTTGGTGGATAACGGGTTGATCCCAGATATTATAGAGCGTACAATATTTCATAGGGTCAGAGGTGTTGCGGGCGTTTATAATAAGGCTACAAATATCAAAAATACTCGTAGGGTTTTAACATGGTGGCTAGGTTATTTAAAGGGGTTGGGGTTTAAATTTTAAGAAGGTAAAGGCAAAAGCCTAAAAGGATAGCTTCTTATGAGGTTTTATGTAGTTTGGTATACAAGAGCCTTTTATTCTAAATCTATTGAGAAGCTTACGCGCTCCACGAACGCCATAATCCATAAATGCTATAATGCCATAGGGAGCTAAATTTTTATCTTTAAGTATAGAATTTAGCCTTAAGGTCACATTCCTACTTTAAGTCTATGTGCCTATGTGTTTTAGAAATTTCCGGATAAGCGGAAAGACGGCAAGATAGGGAGTTAAAGCGACACCTATCCGCAGTTTGTCATTCTACAGCTTACCGTAATTGGCGTATGAGCCGCCTTATCCTCTTAAAAAAGCACTTACTTTCCCTCCCTTCCCATTATTACTTCATCACTACTCCTTTCCTAAGCACTTGCCCTCATTTTAGCGTATTGCTTTCTTTTGGAGTCGCCTTTTTTGATACTGAAGGCGAGTGCTTGCGAGGATAGGGCTATGATAGATTATATAAATTCTGAAGTATTTCCATTTTTTTACCTCTACACTTTTTACTAGTAATTTCTTGCATATTGCATATATAGCTTTCATATTTTTTAATGCTCGGTTCACTATGTTGTGCTTCATTGCTTACTTCATACCTTTATAATCTTAGGTTTACTAGGTTGCTTCATTGCTTTTATATCTATCCAAGCTTGTTAAAAACAACAATCTTCGTTTAAAAAAACAGCTCATATCATTTTTTTCTTTTCTGGCTATATTGTTTTCATAAGGTATTTTTTGAAATATCCTTATAACGTTTTTACTAAGGAGAAAGAATGTTTTATATGTTAAAAAGCCTTTAGGCTTTTTGAAGTAGCCTTTAAAGTTTATATATTACGGTTTTTCGATGGGTTACGTTATCGGTAATGTTTTTATTGATAAGCTTAAACGCTTATTAAGCATTCTTAATCTTTAGTTCCCCGCTGGCGGTTTGGGGTAATAAGAAAAATCGCAGAGGTGCGTTATAGCTTCGCATATTAATCTAAAAAGCTTCTGTTTTAACTAAATTCTAAAGATGTAACGTCTTTTTGCCCCTAGAGTTTTTTCCCTAGATAGTCTCCTTCTTCATTTTATTTATAGCCTAAGTGCATTAAATCTGAAAAGGGGACTATCTGAAAAGCCGCGTGGAGGTAGCGCCTCCGTAAAGGTTACGGGGCTGATTCGCTCGTCGCTAGCGGAGCTCTGCTCGTCTGCTACCGCCGTTGCGATTATTCCTTGTAGGGGTGTTATTGTATAGATGGAATTTTCTATATCTAAGTGGATAGGATAAACTTTTATTTATTTCTTTCAGGAGTATTTTTTGCCTAGTACTATATTATAAGTAGTATTGATCTTAATATATTTTTATCGCTTGTGGGGATATTATCAGTATTATGTAGTAACTGCACCTAAAATTTTTACAAAAGTTTATTATTTTTAAAGCTATAACAACGGTTTATTGCGTTCTAATAAATACCCATAAGAATTTATATTGAATAATTTTTGAGTTCAATGAAAATTAAGTGGATTTTTAGTTGCGACTATGTTTTAATACCTATAAAACCTCTTGTCAATTTTAGCAGAATACGATAGGGGTTTTTTTATTAGCCTTATTTAAAGAATCGTTACACATCACGTCTATTTGCTAAAAATGCAAGAAGCCTTGATGCTTCATTCAACTTATCATCAGCGTCTTCCCCAAATAACTCTGTAGCCCAAATACGATCTATATCTCTTATAATAGGATTTTTAAGCTCCAAGAAGGAAATATTTGATAGCTCAGCTTGAATGCTTGTATATAATGTATCGGAGAGGGTGCAGAAGTTTGGAACTAATGTGGTAAGAATATCTTTCACCTCCATCTTTCGCATTCCCACCTCATCCTTGGAAGAAACCTCACATATCAGTTGATAAAATATAGTAGTCATCCAGGACGATAGAAGAATTGCCTGCTCTATATTAGCCATATTGCATACCACGAAATTAGTGGAAACAAAAAGGCATTCTCTAGAATAATATGCTCTTCCTTTTGTTCTTATAGCACGAGGAATTAATACAGTGTTTCCTGGAAAAGCACCTCTACTTTCACGTTCTAGTATGCGTTTCCACTCTAGAATAGTTTTTGAATTTCTCGTCTGTCTGCCTGTATTGATTGGTAAAGATACATAGTCTCTTAAAATTGAATCTATAATCTCCGGAGTGTTTATCGAAGAATCCAAAAATTTACTATCTCCACCTTGTATATCCACAGTATCAATGCGTGCATTACGCAAACCCAATCCTAAATTCACAAGTTCGTTGTAGCTATTGAAAAGTGAAGGATTAGAATCTAAGAAAAGCAGATCACTTCCTCCATTATTTCCTATTCCTCCTCTTTTCACAGAAAAATTATAGGTATCCATTTGAATCAATTTGAAAGATGATGCCAATTCTGATTGAACAAATGATATTGAATCTATCATATCTATATTAAGCTCTCGCCAGCCATCTTCTAAGATATTAATAAGAGTTGTTCTGTTAACTGTCTTTCCCTCTATCCCAGGAATAATTGTTGTAAAACAATTGGCAAGATTTCTACTCAACGCAGCCTTAAAAGCATCCGCATCAATATCGGGAATGTTGTCCATACTTGTTATTATGTCAATATTTTCATTTAATCTTTTTATAGAACCGATAAGCACACAAGTATTTTTTGTAACATCCTCAAAAATTCCAGCACCTGGATAGATAAAAATCTTTTTCAATCCAAATTTGGACATAAGTAATCTACGAATTATAACTGCTTCATTTCCACGAGCAATCAAATGCGTCTTTGGGAAAACACAAGCGATAGTAGTATCTTCGGGTAACAATTCTGTCAACAGTTCCAGAAACACCGCTTCTAATGGCATCTGTCCTATATTGGTTATTGCTTCCTCTTCTGTAATTCTTTGTATTGCTTGATAAAGAGATTGCTTACGGGTGATACAATTTATCCCAGCAACAAAAGGGGGATTTACAAGTAAAACTTTAGTGTTTGAAAAATATGTGGGATCCAAATCCGAAATATCATGACATGTAATATTAGGTGCAACATTAACATTTATGCTACTAGCAAAATTCAATCCAAGTCTTAAAGAGAGGAGTTCCAAAAGCTGTTGATTAGAATCATTAGCAATTATCTGATTTGACCTGAGGTTATATACTGAAATCGCAGAACTAATCAGATTTCCACTTCCTGCGGCGGGATCGCAAGTACAATCAGTTGTGTTTAAATCACCGCTAACACTATGTGCAAGGATTGCAACAATCTTAGCCAACTCCAAATCAGTAGGAACCTCTCCCTCATGCTCATACCCTGCTGATACTATTTGGTGCAAAGTGTCGGCTATTAAGTCTCCCGTTACATTTTGATTGCCATAATTAAAAAGTTCGGTAAGCAAGGTATTTCCGACGGTAACCGTAGGATCAAATAATGTAGCGCAATAATTAAAAATCCCAGCAAAATCAACACGACTACCCTCATTGCATATTTGCTGAATATTTCCATGAAATACACGAATGTCGTGAAGATCATTCCTCCCAACATATTGGAACGAACCTCGAATATATTCATATAGCATCAAAGCGAGATTACTTTTCCATTTTGGATAATCCCATCTGACAGGTTCAATTTCATCAACAAAATTATCTAAAGTCAAAAAATAGCTATAATTATCCGTTAATATAGCATTAATTGTATCTTTAAAATAGATAGAAAGGGCATCGCATAGAGCGTTCTCGTCAACAAAAGACTGAAAATCTATAATTGAAAGACCTGGCTGGAGCATCTGTTGATAAGTACGTTGTCTCGCACTATCGTATCTAAATAAAATAGCCCTTTCGAGATTAGTCAGAATATAATAAGGTTTCTCCGTTAGACCTACATTACTCTGAACATATGACATTGCTTGGAATTGATACCTAGTACTGTTAATCGCCGCAGGCGTTCTTTTAACCTCAATAACACAGAGATACTTGTGAGTTGTGATATTTTCAATAACAAAATCCATCTCTAAAGATCCAGTGTATCGATGGTGTACAACTCGATAATTTCTCTCTCGTCCAAGGAGCCTAAGTGCCTCATTAAGGGCATTTTCACATATAGGATGATATACGCCCACTTCTGAATCATTGTAATTAATCACAAACTTTCCTCACAAATATTTTTTTAATTCTCTTGCAATTACCTCAGCGAGTAACGGTGGAACGGCATTTCCAACAATCAAATTCCTTCCTTGTTTGCTACTGGAAATAATCTGATATGAATCTGGGAAGGATTGTAAACGTAACGCTTCTCTTACTGTTATCAATCTGTCCTGACTATAGTGGATATTGCATCCAACATTAGGTCGATTGAAATATGTGTTAATAGTATATGATGGTTCATCAGGCAGCATACGACCATAACAAGTAGTATGCCCTCCTTCTTGCTTTAGTCTTCTAATCCTTTCTGATGGAACATCCTTTGGAATATCATTATAATTTCCTCCAGGTTTGACATATGAGCAAATATATTTGTCCAATTCACTCATCTTTGGCATAAAATGTTCCGTTACACGATCTTCTGATCGCATCTCTTGCTGATATTTATTTTGTGGCGGACATTTATACTCTACAACCTCATTTTCATCATTTATAGGCATACCCAAATCATCCAAAGCCTGCTTGACGCTTATATACGGAATTAAGCCTTTATTGGAATCTCCGTGAGTTGGAGTAGGAAAAGTAAAATATCCGTTTTTGAGTCCAACAATTATAACCCTGCGCCTTCTTTGAGGTACGCCATAGTCTGCTGCATTCATAACCTGTATTTCAATATTGTATCCAATTTCCTTAAATGCGGTCTTGAGCTGATTTATAATTTTTACACCACTTGAATTTTTTGCAGATAAAAGTCCGGTTACATTTTCAAAGACAAAGGCTTTGGGCTGAACTTCTTTCAGAATTTTCATATATTGCCAAATAAGTTGCCCTCTGGCATCTTCTACATTTCTCATTCCAGCAAGAGAAAAGGATTGGCAAGGCGGCCCACCAATAATAATATCTGCATGAGGAATGTCCTTTATCCCCACTTTACTTATATCGGCATACTTAATATGATCACCAATATTTTTTTTATAAGTTTTGACGGCGTTTTCATTGTTATCAATAGCCCATAATATTTTATAGCCAGCATTGATAAATCCTAAATCAAGCCCACCACCGCCTGAAAACAAGCTAACAATATTTGGCATTTACACATTCTCCAGTCTGCTTGCAACTATTTTATCGTATTCAGTTGAAATTTCTTCGAAACTTATATCTGAATAGCTGGAAAGCACCTTGGTTATTTCCGATATAATTTTTCTTGAGCCAGTATCAATGAGTTCTTTTGTTAAAGTCTTTAGAATAGCCACATCCTCCTTTGAAAAGGCAAAAAAATCTGGAAAGCTTAGGTTTTCTAAGTCATATCGCTGTAATTTTAATAATCCAGCTCCATATTTTTTCCCAGAGCATTCCAATTGGTAAAATGTATAGTAATTATTTAGTAAGGCAAAGCACACAAATTCATCAATAGCAGGATAGACAATATAGAAATTGTCTCGAATAATTTTTCCAGATTTATTAATAATGAACTTCATGTCGTTTCTTACAAAATAACTGAATATTATACCGTCGCACTCAAAAAGGTTTAACCTATACCATTCATAACCCTTATTAATTTTTGTAACAAGGGTTTTTGGTTTATTCTCTTTTAAAATCTTATCTCTCCAAAATCTAAAGTAATCGTCTATACTTGCATCTTGAAGATCATTGTGACTCACAATTAATAGCTTGTCATACACCGCATTATCAGTTGTATATCCATTCACTTGCTTAGGTGATGATATAATCTCCTTTGTATATTCTTTATTACAATCGATAGTGGGATTAATAAACACAGAATTGCATCCAGTTGTCAAGCCTCTACGAATGTTGCCAATATCCTTAAATTTTTTAGTAAAGCCAATATGAAGATTCTTAGTTTCTCTAACAATGGGTACAAAAGTATTATTTATTAATTTTACATACTCTGGAATAATCAACTTCTGTTTTTCTTGTGTTTTTCTTAATTTAAGAATAATAACATCAACAAGAGTAGCCTTTTCAAAGACGTCACCAGAGATATTTATTTGACGATCAATAACACAGCTTTTATGCAAAATTTCTCTAAAACGATCACCATTTTTTGCGAATAGCCAACTTCCAGGAAATATTACTATCAATTCACCATTTTTTTTCAAAACAGAAATTGCTTTTATAATGAAATACATGTATAGGTTCGCAGTTGTTGGCAAACATGAGAAAATAGAATTTGATGACAAGATGCCTTTGCTGACACCAAGCTGTGATAATTCATTTATTTTCTCTTGTCTAACATATGGGGGGTTCATGATAACTCCGTCATACTGGTGATCTTGTTTAGATGACAAAAAATCTTCATTTTTTAATTTATATTTCTGATATTTATTCTTGCATTTTTCATACAGGGCTGAGTCTATTTCATATCCATCAATGTGGTTCCAACCATCATTTGCCAAAGCAGAGAGAAAAGCTCCTTCTCCGAAACAAGGATCAAGGATTTTAGACTCTTTATTTATAGAAAAGAGAGAGGTCATATATCTTGCGACTGGAAGTCTTGTAAATACTTGTCCTAAATCCATCTCATTTATCCTTCTTCTGTTCATTATTAGCAATGACCTTTGTTATTTCTATAAGTACGGTTGACCTTATAAATTCGCCATATGAAGCATATGTCATAAACCATGTAATCTGTTTGAATTTCACGAAATTTCTTTTCTGAAATTAGAGAACGAACTATATACTTATTTTCATCGGCAGGATCATAGTTAAAAATTCCTTTGAAGTTTTTTAACTTATCTTGAGCCTAAATTTATCCAATTTTTATTCTTTACAATTATATCATTTTATTGTATCATATTTTATATATTTAATTTCTCATTTGCTTCTTTGGTATTTTGCTGCAAACGCTGTTTGCACTCCAATCTTTTAGTGGCTACTCGTCTTTTCTAGCTGTTTCCCCCAAGTTCTAACAATTCTTACAATATCATCATCGTTAAGCTGTGAAAGCATATCTAAAATAGCTTTCATTGCTATGGGCTCATTGGTTTCTCTAAGCCACTCTATGTAAGTGCGCTCAGAAACACTTAAACGTCTTGCCATTTCTTTTTGCGTAATAGATTGCAGCTCTTTGGCTTCAATAAGCTTGTGGATTTTATATAAAACATGAGCCAACTTCATTTTCATACCTTCAAAATTTATTCAATAGCATAAGTATAGCTAATATTTCTTAAAAAATATATATAGCTAGAATTTTATTACATTATTATGTAGTAAATTAAGATAATTTTAATACATATATATGTATAATAACTATATAAGAATATAGGAAGTAGATATGGCACAACACTTTTTACTATCGGCTGAAGCTCGCAAGCTATCTCTTATTAAAATCGCAAGAATGAATGACTTTCAAGCTATCGCGGCTTTTAGGCAAGTTCGTTGGTTTGAAACCAAGGGTAAGCCCGTGTGTCCTTGCTGCGGTAGTGGCGGCAAAATTTACTTCATAGCCTCTCGAAAGCAGTTTAAATGTAAGGAGTGTGCTAGCTTCTTTAGCGTTACAAGCGGCACGGTCTTTCATGGGAATAAACTACCGCTTCAGACTATACTTGCCGCCATTGCGATATTCGTTAACGCCGCGAAAGGAATTTCAGCACTGCAACTATCTCGCGACTTAGACGTTCAATACAAAACCGCATGGGTATTACTCCATAAAATTCGCGAAAGCTTAATGGATTATGATAGTTCAAGACCGTTTCAAGGCGTAGTCGAAATGGACGGCGTATATGTTAACGGCTATATCCGCCCTAGAAATAAGCTAGAAAAAAGAAGGCTCAATTAAACTTAAGCGGATTCTCTCTTATCAATCTCAACAGTTTCTGATATAGGTTTTTCTGTATAGTTTTAGTATTATATCTAAATTCACATTCCTTTAGA
>NZ_CALHIK010000010.1 GCF_938030785.1 uncultured Campylobacter sp. | reverse complement strand
ACACCTACGATCTGCGCCTGTCGCAGCGTATCGCGCTGCATAAAGAGCCCAACCCCTTCGATCGCAACGCGCGCGGACTGCTCGCGTATTTCGGCGAAGATAGTGAGCTGTGGAGCAATTACAAAAAAATTTTGCCCTTTGCGTAGACGATGAAATTTAAGGATACAAGTGTGTTAAAATCTATAAATTCCTTTACTTCGGCTATTTGTAATATCGTAAAATTTTGTTTCATCTCTTTGCTTTTGCTAGTCGCAGGAGTGGTCGTTTATCTAAATGTTACGGCAGGTTCGGCAGAGCCGGGCTTAGCGAAAAATTACGAGCAAAATCGAGCTCAAATTTTAGCTCTGCGCGATTTTGCGCGCGAGATAAGACCGAATAAAATTTACTTTAATGTGCTTTTTGACGGCGATAAGATTAAGTGATTTGTAGCTGAAGATTGGGATAAAAACCGCACCGCAAACTTTAGCTATTCAGACGAAAAAACAAGTATAGTAGAACCGTTAAAAATTCTGGGCTGGGATGCGCAAACTTTTGATGAGCTTAAAGACAAAATAAAAGGCGCAAATGCCGTAGGCGTGCATGTTGATGATAAATATGTTAGTATATATATCGCCAGGCGGGTTGGTTTGGCATGTATTTTTATGATATTTTCGATGATCCCATGGGCGAGGAAGTGAAAAAGGACTATGAGATCGGTTGCGACGATACATTTGCCGCAGACGGAGTAGTGATGATCTATGACGGAGGTTTTACGACAGGCTTTTTATGTATCGATAAAAACGGTCACAATATAAAACGCAGATAAATTTTGCAGCGGTTTCGCAGGAAATTTTAGCGGGAATTCTTGTAGGAATTTTTGCCGTTGTTGCGGATATTTTACGAGAATTTTTTGCTGTTATTTCGGATATTTTAGGGTTGTTGAAAATATTTCGCAGCACCTGTTTTGTCGAGCCTATCATTCAACCGCTCGTTTTGTTTGCGACAAGGACGTATTCTCGCCGTTTGCGCGTAGAAAAGCGGACACAAACAGGGCAGGACGCGTAAATTTACCCGATATTTACGACGCCAAAATTCAGAGCGTGCGGTTAGAATTTAGCGCGTTTGCGGCTTTTTTGCGGAGCGGCACGCGAGGTGCAGATGCGGAGAACACGACGTAACGCGCGCAAAAATGGAGCGGCGAGCGGCTCGGCATAGTTGCGGGAAGCAGAGCGTATGCCGCTCAAAGCGCGATAGAGAGCTGATAACGAAGTATGCGCCGCGAAATTTCACAGGACAAAATTCCGCAAACGGCAATTCGCAAAATTCTGCAAATTCTGCCGCCGCAAATTCGGCAGGTATTGGCTAAGTGCGCCCGCCCGACGCTAAATTTTAAAATTTAAACTAAGCGGCACGTATCGTAGCGCCGAAGCGCTCTTTTGCGCAGCGCAAATTTTGAAATTTCAGCGGTAAATTTAGCTCGTAGGTGCACTAAATGAAACGGCGGGGTCATACACCGCGCCGCATCGCTGTTTAAATTTAGCTTGCAGGCACGCTAAATCCTAGCTGCGACATAATTTGCTTTAAATTTTATAATGACGGCTCGCTTGAAATTTTAAACCACCAACCCCGTACTTTTCTACGAAAATTAACAGCCTCTGCTCGCGATTTGCATCAAGCCGTTTAGCAAAATTCGGTAGCGGCTTGTTTGCGATTTGCACCCCTCCCCATGCCGCAGCGACGAGACGTCGTATGATTTACGCTCAAAACTGATTCGCACTTATCAAAAGCCGCTAAAGCACCGACGACGCGCTGTGCCATTTGCGCCGAATTGCATTGCGCCATTCTTGTCGCATTACTTGTGCTATAAAATTTCAACGTAGGTTTGTTTTAAATTTCATTGCATTGCACAAAAAACCGTTGCGCGAGAAATTCTAGCGGCGACTAGCTTTAAATTTACGTTTCGTGCCGCTTCTCGGCTTGTCTATTCAATCTCTCGCCGCTCCTGTTCTACTGCGCCGCAAATTTTAAAATTTACCCGAATTTTAGGAGTTTACCAGCTTTAAAAGCGCCTTTGAAATTCTTGCGATCTCATCTTGCATGTGCCCGCCCGGATTTTGCTCAAACTCAGCTTTTGCGCCCGCACTGCAGCATTTTGCGATAAAATTTCGCGCCGTCTCGTCGCAGAGTGCTCCGCGCGGATTTTTCGGGTTCATCTCGGCCTCGCCCAAGGACGCGTAGACGTGCGCTAGCCCCCTTTGCGGCGAGTGCGCGGCGACAAAGGCGTCAAATCCGCCGAACCAAAACGATGCCGAGACGCAGGCGATCTTTTGAAATTTATCGCTCGCAAATGCCGCATACGCGCTAAAAAGCCCTGCCAGCGAGTATCCCGCGCAGGCTCGCCACGCAGGCTTTCTCGCGCCGAATACGTGCCGCTCGATACGCGGTATCAACTCGTTCGTAAATTTTTCCAAGTGCGCCGCGCCGCCGCCTGTGAAATCGCGCACCCCCTTAAACGGCGATTTTGCCGCCCACGGACTAAGCTTATCGCACTACTGCGCCTCGCTTAGATAGATCGCCGCAAGCACGAAATCCGCGCCGCTTCGTCGCGAGATGAGT
The DNA here is from genome assembly GCF_938030785.1 of uncultured Campylobacter sp. GTDB lineage: Bacteria > Campylobacterota > Campylobacteria > Campylobacterales > Campylobacteraceae > Campylobacter_B. The sequence continues at coordinate 9,629 of NZ_CALHIK010000010.1, read as the reverse complement.
TCGTAAATTTCGCCCACACTGGCCGCGCTAAACTCCAAGGCGTGCAGGTAGATGATCGGCGCGGACGCGGCTTCTTTTGCAAAGGAGGGCGCAGCCGCAAAAGACGGCGCGTGCGGGGCGAAAATTTCTACGCGCAAGCCGTTAAATTCCAAACTTTGCATCGCTAAACCTTTAAAAGTTATTAAAATTTAATAGAATTTTGTGTAAAATCATCAAATTTAACACTAGAGGAACTTAAAATTGGCTTTGATCGAGCTTATCGATGTTACGAAAAAATTCGGCTCCCACGTCGTTTTAGACGGCGTAAATTTCGCACTGGACGCCAATGAGCGCGTCGCCGTAATCGGCAAAAACGGCGGCGGCAAGTCCACGCTGATAAAGATCGTCGCGGGGCTGTGCGAGATCGACGAGGGGCGGATCATCACTCAAAACGGGCTAAATATCCAGATGCTCGCTCAAACGCCTAAATTTGACGAAAATCTCTCGGTCAAAGACGCGCTACGAAGGGAGCTAGCCGAAATTTACGCCGCCCTTAGCGAATACGACGCGATCTCGAGCAAGATCGCCGCACAGCCCGAAAACAAGGAGCTTTTGGCGCGCCAGGACGAGCTGATTAAATTTATCGAGGCCAAGGACGGCTGGCAGATCGACAATAAGATCGAGCAGGTGCTGCAAAATTTCGGGCTTAAAATTTACGAAAACCGCTCCGTCTGTACGCTTAGCGGCGGCGAAATTCGTCGCGTGGCGCTGGGCGCGCTGGTGCTTAAAAAGCCCGACGTGCTGCTGCTGGACGAGCCCACGAACCACCTCGACGTCTATATGGTGAAATTTCTAGAGGAGATGCTGCTTAGCTCGAAGCAGACGATCGTTTTTATTAGCCACGATCGCTACTTCATAGACCGCTTGGCGACGCGCAGTATCGAGATCGAAGAGGGTAAAATTTCAAATTTCGACGGCGGATACGAGAACTATCTAAGGCGCAAGCAAGAGATGCTTGCTTCGCTCGAAAAGTCCCACGAGACGCTGCTTAAACAGCTGCGCGCCGAGGAGGAGTGGCTGCACCGCGGCGTAAAAGCTCGCCTAAAGCGCAACGAAGGGCGCAAGGCACGTATCATGCAGATGAGGCAGGATGCGAAGAAAAACCCAGGCGCGATCCGTCGCGTGCGGCTCGAGCTGGAGCGCGCGAGCAGGAGCTTTAACGGCACGGGCGGCGATAATCGCAAAAAGATGCTTTTTGAATGCACGAATATCGGTAAAATTTTAAACGGCAAGGTGCTTTTTAAGGGCTTTTCGGCGCGGGTTTTGCAGGGCGAGCGTATCGGCATCGTAGGCGCTAACGGCGCGGGCAAAAGCACTCTGCTTAAAATTCTACTCGGTCGCAGTAAGATCGATGCGGGCGAGATCAAACGCGGCGAGATCAGGATCGGCTACTTCGATCAGACCCGCAGCGGTATCACGGACGATAAAAGCATAATCGAAATTTTCTGCCCCAACGGTGGCGATCACATCAACGTCCGCGGCAGCTACATGCACGTCTATGGGTATTTGAAAAATTTCTTGTTTCCGAAGGAGTTTTTGGATAAGCCCGTGGGCGTGCTTAGCGGCGGCGAAAAGAACCGCTTGGCGCTTGCCAAGCTCTTTACCGAGCAATACGATTGCCTGATTTTGGACGAGCCGACGAATGATCTTGATATCGCGACGATCAATATTTTGGAGGATTATCTGCTAAGCTTCGAAGGTGCGGTAATCATCGTAAGCCACGATCGCTATTTCATTGATAAGATCACGAATAAGCTTTGGGTTTTTGAAAAAAACGGCGTTATCGATCAAATTCAAATGCCCTATTCGCAGTATCTGGAGTTTGAAGACGAGATGACGGAGATTGACCAGATTGAGGCCGACGCTGGCGCGAGCGCGAGCGCGGATGAAGGCGGCCGCGAAAATAAAAAGGAAAAAACGAGCGCTGCAAAACTTAGCTACAAACAGAATAAAATTTTAGAGGAGTATCCCGCTAAAATCGAGGCTATCGAGGCGCGTATAAAGGAGCTAAATCACGCGCTTTCGACCCCTGAAATTTATCAAAAGCTCGGGATGCAGGGGCTTTTTGAAGAGCTTGAAGAAAAAAGAGGAACGTTAAACAGTATGGAAAATGAATATTACGAAGTGCTTTCGCTCGCCGAGAGCCTAAAGTAGGCGCGATGGTTTGGTTTTTGATCTTTTTATACGCGCTTTACACGATTTATAAAATTTCGCTCGATCTGCTTGAGTTGAGCTTCATCCGCGCCAAGCTAAAGGAGCCTGCGGTGGTGCTTAGCGAGGAGGATTATCGCAAGGCGGGCGAGGTCGGCGCGGTAAATTTAAAATTTAATATATTTTCGCACTGCTTTTCGTTTGCGGTAGCGCTTATTTGGATACTCGCGGGCGCGGGCGCGTTACAGCGCGCGATATATGATCTAGCGGGCGATGGAATTTTGGCGGGGAGCTGCTTTGTAACGGCGTTTTTAATCATCGGCGGCGCGGCGGCGTTTCCGCTTGAGATTTACAAAACCTTCGTCAAAGACAGACGCCTAGGCTTTTCCACGATAACGCCCGCCGTTTTCGTAAAAGACGCGCTAAAATCGCTTGCGCTCACGCTGGTTTTTGGCTTTGCGGTAGCCTCTGCGCTCGTTTTTTGCGTAAACAGCCTGGGCGCGCACTGGTGGGTCTGGGGCTTTTTGCTAAGCTTCGGCGTGATTTTACTGATAAATTTAATATATCCGACCGTTATCGCGCCGCTGTTTAATAAAATGCAGCCGCTAGAGCACGGCGAACTCAAAGAGCGCATAGAGGGGCTTTTGCAGCGCTGCGGCTTTAAAAGTAGCGGCGTTTTTACGATCGACGCAAGCAAGCGCGACAAGCGCCTAAACGCCTATTTCGGCGGCTTCGGCGCAACGAAAAAGGTCGTGCTCTTCGACACGCTCATCGAAAAGCTGAGCGAGGATGAAATTTTGGCCGTTTTAGGGCACGAGCTCGGGCATTTCAAACACGGCGATGTTTTGAAAAATTTAGTGCTTAGCTTCGTGCTTTTGGGCGCGACGTTCGCGGTATTCGGAAACCTCCCCGCAGGCGTGTTCGGCGCGCTAGGACTTAACGCGGACGGCGGCGCGACGCTGGTTTTTATGATTTTGTTTGCGCCGATTTTGCATGCGTTTTTTGAGCCCGTAATCTCCAAGCTTAGCCGCATGCACGAATTTAGCGCAGACCGGCATGGCGCGAGCATGCAGGATAAAGAGAGCATGATCGGCGCGCTAAAGAAGCTGGGCAGCGAAAACAAGGCGTTTCCGCTCGCTCATAAAATTTACGCCGCGGTGTATCATTCGCACCCGAGCCTGTATGAGCGCATAAGAGAGCTTGATGAGGATCGCTGAGGCGCTAAGATGGGGCTTGCAGCAGTGCGGCTCAAAATATGTCGCGCGCGAAATTTTAAAGCTTTGCGAGCGACTTAGCGATGAGCAGCTCGTGCTAAAATGCTCGGAAGAGCTCGCGCATGAAGCGGAATTTCGCGCCAAGATCGTTGAATTTAAAGACGGCCGCCCGCTTGAATACATCACGCAAAGCTGCGAGTTTATGGGCTTTAAATTTTACGTCGACGAGCGGGTGCTGATACCGCGCTGCGAGACCGAAATTTTAGTAAAAAAGGCGCTTACTTTGGCGCAGAGCTTGGGCGAGCCGCGCATTTGCGAGATCGGCACGGGCAGCGGTATAATCGCTATCTGCTTAAAAAAGCTACTTCCCGCTTGCCGCATCACGGCTAGCGACATCAGCGCGGATGCGCTTGAGGTGGCGCGCGTAAATGCCGCAAATTTGGGCGCAGACGTCGAGTTCGTGCACTGCGCCTACGCAGATGAGATCGCGGGCGAGTTTGATCTCATCGTCTCAAATCCGCCCTACATCGCAAACTCCTACGCATTGGATGCGCGCGTGCTGCAGGAGCCGAAACAGGCGCTGTTTGGCGGCGAGCGGGGGGATGAAATTTTAAAACGCATCGTGCTGATCGCCGCACGGCGCGCAAAATTTCTAGCCTGCGAGATGGGCTACGATCAAAAGCAGAGCTTGTCGGCGTTTTTACGCGAGCAGGGCTTTAGGGCGGAATTTTACAAAGATTTGGCGCAGTTTGATCGCGGATTCGTCGCGCGAAATTTAAACAGATCGTAGGCGCGCCGTGCAAAGCTCGCAACTACGCAGGCTGCTTTATTACAAAGCATTCGGCTACCGCTACGTAAGTGCTGAAATTTTAAGCGGCGGCGCGCGATTCTTTAAGGCGCTGGATGCGCTAAAATCCGCTACCGCCGAGTGCAACCTCTGCGAGCTTGCCAAAACGCGCACGAGCTCTAGCGAGCAAAATTTTAAAAATTTCAAAACTATCAAAAATTTTAAAACTCCCGCGAATATAAAACTTATGATCGTGGCTCTTGCGCCGGGCGCCGACTGGGGTTTTGGCGGCGGTTTGGAGGCTGAGATTGAAGCGGCGCTGGATCAAATTTGCGCGCCGGAAGAAATTTATTTTAGCTTTTTGATAAGGTGCGCAGTGCCGCAAAATAGGCGTATAAGCTTGGAAATAATTTTAAAATGCGCGCCCTATCTAACCGATGAGATCAAAATTTTAAAGCCCAAAGTCGTGCTCTGCCTGGGCGAAATTTGCTGTAAAATCGTGCTACGAAACGGCGATCTAGCGGGCATGGACGCGCTGCACGGCTCGGTCTTTAACGAGGGTGGCATCAGCTTCGTGCCGAGCTTCGATCCCGCATTCATCGCGCAAAATCCGAGCAAGGCGGAGCTTTTCAAAGAGGATCTGCAAAAGATAAAAGAGCTGCTGTGAGGCGCATTTTGGCGCTTTCTTTGCGCGCCGTTTTGATTTTGCGCGTAGCTTTTTGCACGCGCATCGTGATTTTTGTTACGGCGGGCGAGCGGACGGGGCGAATTTGACCTGCTTAAATTTCACGGACTAGCGGGATTTTAGCGAGGCAAAACACAGACTCGATCTGCGGCGAGTTTAAATTTAAAAGCGAGAAAATTTCATAAAGCGGCGGAGTAGGGCAAAATTTAACGCCATTGCAAAATTTCGATATTTCAAATTTTGTTTTCTATCTCGGGCGCGTGAAGGGTTTATGTCGCGGCGTAGCGTTAAATTTAAACCTCAATGCCGAGCAAAATTCTATGTCGTAAAATTTTTATTTAGCCCGCAAATTTTATTACCGCCCAAGAGCTCTGCGTATTTCATGGCTTTTGCGCTAAAAGCCGGTCTGCGCTATGTTTGCGCCGCACACGACTAGGAAATTTGAACCCGCGAAATAAATTTATCTCAAAGATTTGAAAAATTCTAAAATTTCGGCGCTAAATTTGATCGGCTTGCCGTCTTTTACGAAGGCGATCTTTACGTCCTGTGCGTATAAAAACTCGCTAAAATCCGCGTTTTTAATATCTTTGATCTTGTAAATTTCTTGCCGCAAAAGGGCGCTGGCGTTTTTGAGCGCGGCTAGACTCGTACGAATTTCAAGCGTATCGCCGAGGTGCGCGGGGCGGAGAAATTTAGCGCAAAGCTCGCTAACTACGAAGTGTGCGTCTGTGCGCGCGAAGTCTACCCCGACCTGCATAAGCGCTTCGCTGCGCGCCCGCTCGCAAAATTTTATGTAGTTGGCGTGATACACGATGCCCTGCGCGTCGGTGTCTTCGTAGTAAATTTTAATCTGCATCGGCTGCGCTTTGCTCCGGTGCTGCCTTTTTCGCGGCTAAGGTGGGAAGGATTTTTGCGAAAAACAGCACCGTTTGAAACACGATGATGAGTTTCATGCACCACTCGCTAGCCGCGTGGATTTGGGCAAATTCCGGCGTCGTCGTCGCTTCTGCACCGATCTTTTGGGCATTTATGACGTAGTCAGTAAAGTAAAGCACGAAAAGTAGGGCAAGTATGATATTTATGAGCGTCAGCATCAAGGTCGAAAGGCGCAAGCGAAAGGATTGGGATTTGTTGTTGTTGAAATTTATCATCTCAAAAACGAGGCAGATGATCGAGACTGCGATGAGGATGCCGCCGTATTTTACGAAGATCTCGCTCATTAGCTTGCCGCTTTGAAAGTGCGATAGCACGCCCTCTCCGATAATCTGCTGCGGGAAAAATACCACGGGCGCGACGAGTGCGCCGAGCGAGAGCTCAATGCCGATAAGGGCTGCGATGATGAAGATATAGATAGAAAAAATTGCGCGCATAAAAGTCCTTTTAAATTTTAAATCGGACATGATTATAGCGAAATCTTATAATCGTGCGCTTAAGTGTTTTGCAAGCGGGTTTTATGCGCGAATGGGGTGGCGGTCAGCGGTCGTAAATATGATGAAATTTTGAATTTTTGGATGCGGTCGCCTGTGAAATTTATAAAATTTTTATTGGAGGGCGGAGATGAATTTATATCAGGCATGCTAAGCATAAAATTTCATTTATGAAATTTAAAATTTTCCAAATCGTTTTTTAAAATTTCTAATGCCTATTCAGCCCCCTTTAAGCATCGCTCTTGTATAATCACAATTCTGTTTCGCACCGAGCCGAACCTGCTTCCTTAAGTCTTAAGTCCTAGTAGTTTTAGCCTTTTAGCGAACGCGTTTTTTAAAATTTCAACTGTTAAAAACAAATATCTTTAGTCAATCTTTGAAATCTAAACAAGTGATCGATTGAGCCTATGGATTTAGATCCGTTAAAGGATTTAAGTTCATAAAAACAATGTTACAAAACATAAAGTTTTTAGATTAAAAACTTCATATCGACTCTCTAAAGCTTGATTCAATTATTTGGATCTAAACCGACTAAACGTTGGTTTTTAAATTTAACTATGCGGATAATAGGTTTTATCTGCATAATATACGCCGCTTCCGATAGAAGCGGTGTGCTTTAGAGGTTTCCAAAGGGCGTAGCTCTTTGGTCGCAAAGACTAGCTTCGCTAGTCTGCGAAATCAAATAAATATGGAGAGTTTGATCCTGGCTCAGAGTGAACGCTGGCGGCGTGCCTAATACATGCAAGTCGAACGGAATTTAAAAGAGCTTACTCTTTTAAATTTAGTGGCGCACGGGTGAGTAATATATAGCTAATCTGCCCCTTGCTGGAGGACAACAGTTAGAAATGACTGCTAATACTCCATACTCCTTTTTACCATAAGATAAATCGGGAAAGAATTTCGGCAAGGGATGAGACTATATCGTATCAGCTAGTCGGTGGGGTAACGGCCTACCGAGGCTATGACGCGTAACTGGTCTGAGAGGATGATCAGTCACATTGGAACTGAGACACGGTCCAAACTCCTACGGGAGGCAGCAGTAGGGAATATTGCGCAATGGGGGAAACCCTGACGCAGCAACGCCGCGTGGAGGATGACACTTTTCGGAGCGTAAACTCCTTTTGTTAGGGAAGAATAATGACGGTACCTAACGAATAAGCACCGGCTAACTCCGTGCCAGCAGCCGCGGTAATACGGAGGGTGCAAGCGTTACTCGGAATCACTGGGCGTAAAGGACGCGTAGGCGGATTATCAAGTCTCTTGTGAAATCTAACGGCTTAACCGTTAAACTGCTTGGGAAACTGATAATCTAGAGTAAGGGAGAGGCAGATGGAATTCTTGGTGTAGGGGTAAAATCCGTAGATATCAAGAAGAATACCTATTGCGAAGGCGATCTGCTGGAACTTAACTGACGCTAATGCGTGAAAGCGTGGGGAGCAAACAGGATTAGATACCCTGGTAGTCCACGCCCTAAACGATGTATACCGGTTGTTGCTGTGCTAGTCACGGCAGTAATCCACCTAACGGATTAAGTATACCGCCTGGGGAGTACGGTCGCAAGATTAAAACTCAAAGGAATAGACGGGGACCCGCACAAGCGGTGGAGCATGTGGTTTAATTCGAAGATACGCGAAGAACCTTACCCGGACTTGATATCTAACAAATCATCCAGAGATGGAAGAGTGTCTGCTTGCAGAAATGTTAAGACAGGTGCTGCACGGCTGTCGTCAGCTCGTGTCGTGAGATGTTGGGTTAAGTCCCGCAACGAGCGCAACCCACGTCATTAGTTGCTAACGGTTCGGCCGAGCACTCTAATGAGACTGCCTTCGTAAGGAGGAGGAAGGTGTGGACGACGTCAAGTCATCATGGCCCTTATGTCCGGGGCGACACACGTGCTACAATGGCATATACAATAAGACGCAATATCGCGAGATGGAGCAAATCTAAAAAATATGTCCCAGTTCGGATTGGAGTCTGCAACTCGACTCCATGAAGCCGGAATCGCTAGTAATCGTAGATCAGCCATGCTACGGTGAATACGTTCCCGGGTCTTGTACTCACCGCCCGTCACACCATGGGAGTTGATTTCACTCGAAGCGGGAATGCGAAATTCGCTACCCTCCACAGTGGAATCAGCGACTGGGGTGAAGTCGTAACAAGGTAACCGTAGGAGAACCTGCGGTTGGATCACCTCCTTTCTAGAGTACAAATAGATATCCTCTCACAAGGTATCTATCATAAAGTCTTAGCGCTAACGTATGATTAGCTCTAAGCATGCTCAATCGAGCTTGTTTAGGTTTGAGAGATTGACGGACAAGATTAAATTTTAGTCTTGTACTTTATAAGCTATTTTCCTTAATATATTAAAGTAAGAATTAATTGCTTAATACAATCTATTTTATATTTTTAAAATAGATTTGTTTAGATTTTTTTCTTAGACGAGGAAGTTTTAAGAAAATCAAGCAGCGTATTAGATATACGCAACGCCGATTTTTGCAAAAACTGACAAAGTATAAGGAAAAAAGATAAGCGAAGATGGGGAATTAGCTCAGCTGGGAGAGCGCCTGCTTTGCACGCAGGAGGTCAGCGGTTCGATCCCGCTATTCTCCACCATAAGATATTTGCAACGTAGATCTAAATAGAGAATTTTAACTCGGTTTTACTCAAACAGAGCGGTTTGTTAAATTTAATAAATTTGATCAAGCTACCATAACTTAAAATTTTCTATTTAGGTTTACCCTAAATGTTCTTTAAAGTACCATTGTTAAAGTCACAATCAAGTTTTAATAAAACAATTTTACAGGACTTGTTAAAGCTTTGATTATTCGAAGTGATGCCAAGCCTTTAGCCTTATTATGTTATCCAAAGCTAAAAGCTAAGATCAATACACGCTTATAGAGCCTAACTTACTTTATGAGTTTGATCTCTTTCCGTCTTAATTCGAGTTAATCAAATACTATAGAATAAATTTAACGCTTCGGTTTTAAAGATAGGGCATATATTTAAAAGCTCTTATCCTAAACCAACTAGCTTAGTTAGATCGATTTTATCTTTAACAAGGAAGTAATGCGAATTAGAATATATAAATAGTCTAAGTATTTTTTACGGACCTAATCCTAAATGAGTTTCTTTTAATATGAATTTTACGGCAACGCCGAAAGCGTTGCTGTGCTTTAGGTGGGTTGAGGGAGCGAAGCTCCCCATCGCAAAGAGCGGCTTTGCCGGTCTGCGAAGTAAAAAATATATAAAAGGTAAGCTACTAAGAGCGAACGGTGGATGCCTTGGCTAGTAGAGGCGATGAAAGACGTGCCAGACTGCGATAAGTC
>NZ_CALHIK010000009.1 GCF_938030785.1 uncultured Campylobacter sp. | reverse complement strand
CTCAGTGATGATCTCTATTTTAGACGCGTCGGTCGAGCCGTCTAGGATCAGCTCGCCGATGCTTTCTGCGCGGATCAGCCCACTGCTTGGATTTTTGACGCTATCGATCGCGCCTTTTACCTCGGCATGCACGTCGCTGTATTCAAACGCTAGCGTCGTATTTATGAGCTCGCAGTCTTGCAAGCGCAAATTTTGCATATAGCAAAAGCCCTGCAGGCTCTCGATCTTGCAGTTTCGCAGCGTTACGTTTTTGGAATTCCACCCGAAGTATTCGCCCGCGATGAAGCAGTCCTCGATGAGGATATTTTCGCAGTTCCAAAACGCGTCCTTGGAGAGGAGTTTGGAATTTTTGATCGTTACGTTTTTGCAGCCGTCGAAGCAGTAATCCCCAAAAAGCGATAGATTTTCGATGCTTAAGTTTTCGCAATCAAGCCCGAAATACGCGCCCTTTGCGGTGACGTTTTTTAGCGTGACGTCGCTGCAGTGCCACAAGGTCTCTTGCGCGTCGTGGAATTCCACATTTTGCAACGCGGCGTCTTTTACGCGGCGAAGCCCCTTGGGCGCGCCGTAGAGGCAGTCTTTTAGCACCACGCCGCGGCTATACCAGATCCCTGCGCGCGCGACCTCGTCAAAGAAGCAATCCTGCGCGCGGATATTTTCGGCGTACCAAAACGGATATTTCCACTCAAATTTACAGTTTTGCGCGACTATATTTGCGCTGTGCTTTAACGGCGACTCGCCCTCGCCGAAGACGGAATTTTCGATCCGCAGATCCTTTGCGCCGAACAGCGCGCGCTCGCCGCTAAAGTGCTTTTGTCTTAATGTCTGCATGGCTTTCCTTAGATTTTAAAATTTGCTTCAGATTATACAAGGAATTTCAAAATTCCGCGTAGCTTAGGCGGAGAAAACGAAGGTAAATTTTAAAATTTTATGGCGCGATAGCGACGTCTTAGCTAGGGCGACTCGCAATCCCGCTTACGGCTAAATTTAATGCGCTAAACGCGCGGCAAGCCCACGTTTACGAGCTATGGCTAAAATTACGCGCCGCGGCGCGGGCTAAATTTAATACTCATGGCGGTGTAAAATTATATCTTCGCCGCGCTTTCGATCCGTAGCGCGCCTTCGCAGATCAAAATACACGAAAAGCCCGCTAGGCTCGCCGTCCTCGTAAATTTCAAGCTTGTAGCGCATCACGGCGTGCGTGCACACTGCGACGTCAAGCGCCGCTTCGTAGCCGTCTGCGCTGCGCTCTAGCGGGAATTCCGCATCTCCCATACTCATACTGACGCCCGAAATTTTAACACTCGGATTTTTCAGTTCGCGCGAAATTCCGCTTATTTTTAGCTCGTTTGCTCCCGCTTCGATCGGGCGGCGCGTCACACTAAAAACCGCCTTCTGCCCACCCGCGCTAGTCTCGCAATCCTGAGCGGCTAGGTTGCAGCTAAGGCGCGTCCTTATATCCCTAAACAGCGCGTCGCTCTCATCTGTGGCAAAGCTGAAAGTCGCGATAAAAAGCAGGCAAAAAGATAGAAATTTAGCCATAACGATCCTCGTAAATGAAATTTGCGCGCAATTTTAGCGAAAATTCTCGCCCTTTTAAGAATATTGATTAAATTCGGCTAAAATAGCGAATATCTTCTACGAAAGGATGAAAAATGGCTGAGTTTTTAATCAAAGACGCCAAGGACGGCTGCAAATTCGATCTACTTTATGACGGGCACGTACTGTGCACCTCCGAGGTTTACACGAGTAAGGCCGCTTGCAAAAACGGCATCGAAAGCGTCGCAAAAAACGCCGCGCTAAATAAGATCGAGGATCAAATCGCGGGCGGCGAGAAGCTAAACAATCCGAAATTTGAGCTCTACACCGATAAAGCCGGCAAGGTTCGCTTCCGCCTAACGGCTAGCAACGGACAGATCATCGCCGTTAGCAAGGATTTTGAGGCTAAGGCGGACGCCCTAAAAGTAATAGAGCTTATCGTAAAACAGGCCCCGAAAGCCAAGATCAAGGAGGCGTAAATGGACATAAACGGACTTGTAAATATGGTCTCCGCGCTCAAAAGCGACGATAAAAATTTAAGAGAATTTCAAAGCGGCCCGGTCGCTTTTATCGAGAAATTTTTAGGCGTGGACCTGCCCGACGATCAGATAAATGCGATAATTGCGGGCATCAGCTCAAATTTTTTAAGCAAAAACGAAAGCGGCGGATCTAGCTCGCTAGGCTCGATGCTGGGCGGACTTTTGGGCGGCGGCGAGGACGTACAAGCAAACGCCGTCGATAGCAAAGGGGTGGATTTTAGCGCGCTGATCGGCAAAATCGCAAGCGCCAAGCTCGACCTAAACGGCGACGGCAAAATCGATATCAACGACGCAAGCAGCTTTTTGGGCGATCTTTTAGGAGGCGGTGCAAACGGCGAAGATAAGGGGCTAAATTTAGGCAGCCTGCTAAAAACGTTTAAAATTTAAACGAGGTTAAATTTAAAGGGCAGGCCGGATTTTGCGCGACGATGTTTAAATTTACGGCGCGCTATTTTAATCCGTGCCTGCGTACTACGGCGCTCGCGTGAAGGGTTTAAATTTATGCTGTATTGCGCGTAAAAACCTCGCACTTAATTAAGGTGGGCTCAAATTTAAAGCAAAAGTTATTTAAAATTTAAGCCCGTTTCGCCTTTGCAGCGTTTTGTTTATGGCACCTTGACGGAGCGCCCCGCTCGATCCTCTTTAAACCCTCGCTTCAAGATGAAACAATCTCAAATGCCGCTTAAATTTTATCTTTGCCATTTAGCGTACGCTTCAAATTTAATCGCTCTTTGGCTCCGTTTTATTTTGTACTGATTCAAATCTCCTCGCAGCGCGTCATAATAAGTCGTCAAATTTCATCAAAATTTTAAAAACGGCTATAAATTAAGCGTGAAAGTGCTCGCCTAAAAAGGATATATTTTATTTCTATTTACTGTTTAGGTAGTATAATCGTCCTTGTCCGACAAGATAAAACCTCCTTTTTGTATGAAGCCCGAGTTTAAAAGCTCGGGCTTTTTTTATGCCCGAAATTCTGCTATAATCCCGCCAAAAACTACAAGGAATTTTATGCTTTCACATATCGACGAAAACAATATGCCCCGCATGGTGGATGTCGGCGCCAAGGACGATAGCGAGCGCGTAGCCACCGCTAGCGGCATCATACGAATGAGCGCGGAGGCGTTTGCCGCCGTCAAGCAAAACACTGCCAAAAAAGGTCCCGTGCTTCAAACTGCCGTCGTTGCCGCGATAATGGGCGCTAAAAAGACGAGCGAATTAATACCTATGACCCATCCGCTTACGATTACTTCGATTAAAACCGATATTGAGGAACTTACGAGCGAATGCGCGTTTAAGCTTTTCGTAACTGTAAAAATCACCGGCAAAACGGGCGTCGAGATGGAGGCGCTAACGGGCGTGAGCGTGGGGCTGCTGACAATCTATGATATGCTAAAAGCGATAGATAAGTCGATGCAGATCACCGATGTAGTGCTGCAGCGCAAAGAGGGAGGCAAGAGTGGCGTGTATATTAGGAGCTGAAAAGCCCAAAATCGACTATCCGCTCTTTTGGGAATACAAAATCATCCTGGACGCAAGCACCCAAAAGCGCGAGCAGATCGATGAAATTTTAAAGGGCGAAAATTACAAAATAGACTTTTCGCGCTTCTCAAACGGCGGCAAATATATGAGTTTCAACGCAAGCGTCTTCGTAAATAGCGATACGCACAGAAATGAAATTTTCGAGCGCTTAAAGGCTCATTTTAAATACATACTGTAGGAGAGGATATGAAGGAAAAACTGATAGAAAAATTCGGCGCCGATCTCGCGCAAATTTCACAAGCCGAGCTGGCGGCCTGCGTGCAAAATTTAGCCTTTGAACAGAGCCTGAAGTCTCTGTGCGGGCTAAGCGAAGATGCAAAAAGCGCTAAAAGCGCCGAGCTAATTTTAAGCTTTGCCGCCGAGCTTAACGAAATAGGAGCGCTAAAGGACGCCTCCTCCGAAGCGTTAATCGAAGGGGTGAAAAAGGCGCTGTGCGACGAGGACGAGCAGGCTCTTTACAAGCTCATCTACGACTACGACGATCTGCGCAAAAAGATCGCTTGTAAACAAAAGGCGATTAAAACCCTTGTTCTGCGCAGCTACGACGATCTGGATACCGCGCTGCAAAACGCAAGTGAAACAGAAGGAAAAGAGCGCATAGGCGCAGCGCTACAGCGAGCGATTGCGAGCAAACTTCCGCTTGCGGACGTGCTGAAAGAAGCAAGCGAGCTAGCCTTCATAAGCGTGCTCGAAAGCGGCACCGACATCGAAGATACCGCGCACGAGACGGCGAAAAATATCGCATTTTCGGCTATCGGAGATGGGGAATTTACGAAATTCCGCACAAAAGAAATTTCAAAAATCATCATAAATCGCGCGATTTTCGTCGCAAACGAGAGCAAAAATACCGCCTCCGCGCTGATTAGAGGCGCGATTTTAGGCTGCTACGACGGCATAAACAAAGCCGCCGAGAGGTACCGCGACGAGCTAAGTTTCTCGCCCGCAGACGACGCGCAGAGCCTAGAGGAGAAAAAGCTTCAAATTTCGCAGATGAGCGAGCTATTTAGCGCGGTTTTAAGCGACGCGGTCGCAAGCTCGGAGGAGCCCGCCAAAAGCGAGATCGCCAAGATCGCCGATGAGGAATTCGGCGGCTATTTGGCTAAATTTAGAAAAATTTCAACCGATCTTGCCGAGCAGCTAAGCGCCAAAATCGGTGAGATCGAGCTTGGCGAGCGCGCGAAAAAGGCAAGCGCCAAGGCGCGCGAAATCACTCAAGAGCTAAGCCAAAAAAGCGCCAAAATCATCGAAAACCTCGATCTGGACGAGAAGCTCGACGCGATAAAAAAGGAGCTTAGCGAATTTGAAAAGAAGATGAGCCAAAAATTTGCCGAGCTAAAAAGCTC
>NZ_CALHIK010000008.1 GCF_938030785.1 uncultured Campylobacter sp. | reverse complement strand
AGCTTAGCGAATTTGAAAAGAAGATGAGCCAAAAATTTGCCGAGCTAAAAAGCTCTGATGTCGCTAAAAACGTAAGCGAAAGGGCGCGCGAGATGAGCGCCAAGGCTTACGAGGCCGCAAAAGAGACGATCGCCAAGCTAAAGTCTAAAAAGGACTAATCGCGCGTAGACGCCGTAAAAGCGGGCTTTGCGAGGCAGCGGAACACATAGAGCCCGCTCCGGCGCCCCCGTCTCGTCGCCTAAACGCGCAAAGAGGAGCTTTGTAGCTACATTCGTGCACCGAAGTAGGGTACGGCAAACGCTCAACTCAAAGTGGTGCAAAAACGAGCTCAAGCTAAATTTCGCTCGCAAATGTGCCAAGCGATAGCAACACGGCGAAAGCCCTATTTGACGACCAGCGCCGTAGTTTGCGGGAACTAGTCCAGCGCTTGTTTTCGCCGTTTACATTGAACCTAAACGAACGAGCAACGCGTATTTAAAATTTAAGCCGAATTGTGCGCTAGGCTAAATTTAGCGTCGAAATTTCATTAAATTTAATGCCGTGCGGTTCAGCCGGTGTTCAAATTTAGCGAAAAATTATCCCGCGTAGCGTAAATTCCGCGCCGCCTATACGTTCGCAAAACGAGCCGTCCAGACAAACAAAACGTCTAATAAAATCGAAATTGCAAGAATTTAACCAAATTTTGCTAAAATCGCCGCAAAATTACAAGGAGAAAAGATGAAAAAATTAGCTCTTTTAATATCGTTCGTCGCGATGATGCTTTTTAGCGGCTGTGCAAGCACTACGCAAAGCGGCGTCGTCGGCGCGGATCGCAGCCAGCTATTCACCGTAGGCGAAGCCGAAATGGATCAAAGCGCGGCGGTTGCATACAAACAGATAATCGCAAAGGCAAACCACGACAAAGTCCTAAACACCAATGCCACGCAAACCGCGCGCGTAAGGCAGATCGCAAGCAGGCTGATCAAGCAGGTCGGGGTGTTTAGAAAAGACGCACTGAAATGGAACTGGCAGGTTAATGTCATCAACGACCAAACGATCAACGCTTGGTGTATGCCTGGCGGCCGCATCGTCGTATATACGGGCATCATCGATAAGCTCAAGCTCACCGACGCCGAACTGGCCGCTATCGTAGGGCACGAGATGTCGCACGCGCTACGCGAGCACAGCCGCGAGCAGGCGTCCAGCGATCAGCTTAAAAATGTAGGAATTTTCACCGTCAGCCAAGTGGCTGGGCTGGGCGATCTGGGCGCGAGCGCGCTAAATATGGCGGCACAATACACATTCACGCTGCCGTTTTCGCGCACGCATGAGACGGAGGCCGATCTGATGGGCGTCGAGCTGATGGCGCGCGCAGGATACGACCCGCGAGCGGCGATAAACGTCTGGGAGAAGATGAACAAGCTAAATGAGAGCCATCCGCTTAAATTTATGTCCACGCACCCCTCAAACGAAGATCGTATCGCCGATCTAAAAGAGGTGATGCCGAAAGTTCTGCCGCTTTACGAGGCCGCCGCGAGAAATAAATAACCTCGCAATTTAAAATCTCAAAAGAGCTTTTCGCGCGGCGTTAGGATTTTATCCACTTCAGCCGCCGCGCCGAAGCTCCGTCGCGACAAAAGCTTGTCGCGGCGCAAAATCCTAAATCGCCGCAAAATTCCGTTAAAACGCGCGATAAACAAAATCGCGCCGAGATAAAATTTCATCTTTTAAAACATAAGCACTAGGCGAAATTTCGCCGTATAGGAGGCCGAAATGTCCGTCGCTACAGAATTTTACGGCGCGAAATTTTACGATTTTAAGCGCGATGGAATTTAGAGTAAAATTTTGCCCCTTCAAGCGCAGATAGAATTTCATCGCGACCGTATACAGATAAAATTTTACAGCCGCAATCGGGCGCAAAAATAAAATTTATTCGGCTGGGCGGCAGGATTTCAGCGTCTTTGCGTAGCGGCAAGTCTCGCGCGGGCAGATGAAATTCTGCGCGTAAAGAATTCAATTCCGCAAAATTCTACGAGCCGGCGTGAAGAATTTTCCGCGCCTTTTGGATTTTAAAGCGTTTTTAGATATAATCGCAAAATATTTATTTTTAAATTTCAAAGGATAAGAAATTTGGACACGGACAGTTC
>NZ_CALHIK010000007.1 GCF_938030785.1 uncultured Campylobacter sp. | reverse complement strand
CTCGAAAATTTAGGGATTTACAGCGGAATTTCGGGCGAAAATTTCAGCGAAATTCTGAGGCGAAATTTAAATGAAAATTCTGGTAAAAATTTCGGTAAAGCTCGCGCCGTAAATTTAGACGAAGCTTGCGATTTTTGCGAAGTTTTTATGATCGGAGATACGCAGCTTGACGCCATTGCGGCAAAATCCGCTGCGGTGCGAAGCGTCGGTGTGTGCTGCGGCTACGGCAGCGCCGCGGAGCTTGAGGCATGCTGCGAGTTCGTATGCGAAGATACAAAAGAGGCCGTAAGGCTCATACGAGAAGTTTTAAAGCGGGCTTGAGCGGCATAAATTTTCTAAATTTAGAGCTTTGAAAGCGGGCGTTGATATTTTGCCGCACCGCAATCTGCGCCAAGCTTAAACAATAAAATTTTATCTCGTAGCTGAAGTAAAGAACTTTGCGCGCAGAATCTTGAGCTAAATTTAAATTATAAATTTTTATCTTAGTAGCTAGTTGATAAGTAGCGTTGGCTCTGCAGCGATTTCACATCTATTTTAAGCGGGCTTATTTGTTGCGTTCTGCGCGCGATGTGAGCGAGCTATCTATGAAATTTCGCTCCCGTTTAGAAATAAATATTTTAAATTTTAAGCGCTGGCGCAAGAATTTTAAATTTTATTTCAAATATTTTAGTTTCGCCCGGCCGCTTGAAATTTAAATTTGCCTAAGCGAGTTAAATTTGCGATCTTATTGCAGCGTGGCCCGTAAATTTAAACCTAAAATTTCGCAAAATTCTAAAATTTCGCACGTTCTTATGATTTTTTAAAGCAAAATTGTATAAAATGCCGCTTTCGCGATGGGCTATCGTCTAATGGCAGGACAACAAACTCTGGATTTGTGAATATAGGTTCGACCCCTATTAGCCCATCCATTCAAATTTTAACTCCATTTATTATAGCTAGCCTAAAATTGTTTTAGTAGGCGCCTGTTTGTGCATAAAACCGAAACGCCTAATGTCAGAAAGAAAATGGCGAAGCCAAATCCGTCAATCGATTAAATTTTGATGATTATAGGATGATTTGTCGCTTTAAAGCGACAAATTATTTGATTTTTTCTTTACCTTTGTATGTAGCGATACTTTTGTATGAGCCGTCTTTTTTGAACGCTACCACGTCGTAGATCTCAGGCTGTGAGCCTTGCTCCATACCGGGCGCTTCTAGCGGCATGCCAGGCACCGCTATGCCTATGACATCGCTAGGCTTATTTTTTAGCAGCGCAAGAATTTCGCCTGTCGGCATATGGCCCTCGATTACATAGCCGTCTACGATCGCAGTGTGGCAGCTAGAGAGTTCTAGCGGGAGCTTTACATCATTTTTTTTCTGGATAAGCGATTCATCGGCTAGTGAGATCATCTCTACTTCAAAGCCGTTTTGCTCCATATATTTTGCCCAGTTATGGCAGCAACCGCAGCTTTCGCCATGATAGACCTTGATATGCTCGCCCGCTATAGCGTAGCTACCTAGCGCCGCTAAAAGTGCACCTGCAAATAAAATTTTCTTCATATTTCGCTCCTTTGGTTGAAATGCTCGATTATACAATACGGATAGTGAATTTTTAAGAGTAGCTTGATAAATTCTTAAATATGCTTGACGAGATATATTCATCCGCAAGTCGAAATTTTACAAAGACTTTAAATTTCGACGCTGCGGATAAGCCTTAATTATAGGCACTGAGAAAGAGCTGATTTGATAGCGGATTTTGATACGTAGCCTTCCGAATCACTGGTTAGAGATACGTCGCAGCCGGGTTTATAATTTTTCCAAGTATAGATATTGCCGTTGTCTGCGGCGGTTTTGATGGAGTCGGGCTGTTTATTCCACGCCGAGATCACTTGGTTGATGTGAAATGCATCGCTCCTATCTTTCGGGGTATTGGCTATCGTCGTCGAAGGTATTTCGCCCTCGATCATTTCGCCGCTTCCGTTATTTGGAACCTCTTGGACTTTATCGTTTACTCCGCCTAGGCCCGGTTTGGAGGTTTGAGATCCTGCTTGATTGCGCGCTCCGCTTGGCTGATTAGCTATATTCCAGTTGGAGCAACCGAGCAGAAACAAGGCTGCTACGAGCGCGACCGTTAAATTTTTCATAAGAATTTCTCCTTCAATAAATTGTTGCGATAGTAGCACATCTATCTTTAGTTTAAAATTAATTCGCGCCCTTTAAATTTGAAATTTCGCAGGAATTTTACGAGGCGTTTCAGTAGGAATTTATAAAATTTGAGATAATATTGCAACCTTTCATACCAAACGGGCTTTTAAATTTTGCACGGCAAATGCCTTTTTGGCTACCAAATTTTAAAGGATTTTTGATGTATGCTATCATCAAACACGGCGGCAAGCAGTATAAGGTCGAAGAGGGTAACTACCTAAATTTAGACCATTTTAATGCTGAGCCGAAAGCAAAGCTCGAGCTTAGCGAAGTTTTAGCGCTAAACGACGGCGAGTTAAAGGTAGGAGCACCGTTTGTAAAGGGTGCCAAGGTGGTTTTAGAGGTCGTTTGCGAAGGCAAGGATAAAAAAGTCGTTATTTTCAAAAAACGCAGACGCAAAGATTCAAAAGTAAAACGCGGCTTCAGACGCCAATACACCCGCGTCAAAGTTCTTTCGATCAACGCATAAAGGATAGGAAATGGCACACAAAAAAGGTCAAGGCTCAACCCAAAATAATAGAGATAGTATCGGACGCCGCTTGGGCGTCAAAAAATTCGGCGGCGAGTTCGTTCGCGCGGGCAACATCATCATCCGCCAGCGCGGCACCGCGACGCACCCGGGCTGCAACGTAGGCATGGGCAGCGATCACACGATTTTCGCGCTGATTGACGGCGTCGTAAAATTTGAGCGAAAAGATAAAAACCGCAAAAAAGTATCGGTTTACCCGGCCGCGTAATTACCGCTAAATCTTCGGGGGCGCAAGCCCCTCTTTTAAAATTTCATCCGTTTAAAAATTATCTTCAACTCATTTGGCTATAATTGCCGTTTTAAATTTAAGGATAGCTATGTTCATAGACAGCGTAAAATTTAGTGTCAAATCAGGGGACGGTGGCGCGGGTTGCGTCAGCTTCCGCCGAGAAAAATTCGTCATCCTAGGCGGTCCCGACGGCGGCGACGGCGGCGACGGCGGCGACGTGTATTTCAGAGTCGATAAAAACTCCCACACCCTCTCATCCTACAAGGGCAAGCGGGAGTTTAAGGCGCAAAACGGCGCGCCCGGCGAGGGTCGCAAAAAGACGGGCAAAAGCGGCGAGGATCTCTATCTCATCGTCCCTCCCGGCACCAGCGTTTACGACGAGGATAGCGGCGAGCTGGTGCTTGATATGCTAAACGACG
>NZ_CALHIK010000006.1 GCF_938030785.1 uncultured Campylobacter sp. | reverse complement strand
GCGCTTTCAAATTTAAAGCTAAAATTTTGCGAAGTTTTACTTTGGCAGAGCTCTGCGCGTAGCGTAAAATTTTACCGCGCGAAATACAGAGCGGGATTTTGGAATTTTGAAATTCTGCGCTGCGGAGGTTTGTGCTTTGAAATTTTGCGAGCTGTAAATTTAGGGCTAAATTTAGAATTTCGTAGCGATAGAATTTTAAAATTTTACGCTGCGAGGCTTTGGCAAAATACTCCGTTTCTTAATAAATCAAATTTGCAAGCTAGTTTAAATTTAAGCGGTGTGGTTGCCGCCAAAAAATTCTATTCGTAGCAGCGTTTTTTAAACGACAGCGCCGAGACGGACAATGATGCTTTGCGGAAGTACGCCGCACCGGTTGCAAACACTTCGTGGCAGGGCAAGCAAGCGTTACGCGATCGCGCGGGCTAGTTTATCTCGTAGGTTTAAAATTTCATCGCGTTTTAGCACGAAGCTGTTTTTGTTGGCGATGAGGTGCGCGGAGCTTTGCATTATGGTTTCTGCGGGCTGCAGCCCGTTTTGCTTCATCGTAGCGCCGGTCTCCACGACATCGACGATGGCGTCGGCAAGCCCTATGAGCGGGGCTAGCTCGATCGAGCCGTAGAGTTTGATGATATTTACGGCGACGGCCTTGGAGGCGAAGTATTCGCGAGTGATGTTGGGCATTTTCGTAGCGATCTTAAGGCTCGGAGCGCCGTAGTTTAGCTGAGTGCCCGCATGTACGCCCACGCAGACGCGGCATTTTCCGATTTTAAGATCGAGCAGTGTAAGCACGTCCGGGCGATGCTCCTCAAGCACGTCAAGTCCCACTACGCCGATATCCGCCGCACCTCCCATAACGTAAGTAGGGATATCTTGGTTGCGGACGTAGAGGAATTTAAAATCGCCCTCTTGCATTATGAGTTTGCGATCCTCGAAAGCAAAATCAAGCCCGAAGATGGTTTTGAAAATTTTAAGCGTATCGTCGGCTATGCGGCCTTTCGGTAGCGCTATGGTTATCATGCGAGCCCCTTTTTTGCGATCAAGCTTACCATCGATTTGAAGATCAGATCCTTTTCGTAGATTGAGTTGCGAAAATACCGCATCAGATAGGCTCCGTCGCCGCCCGTGAAGTAAATTTTATTATTTCCCGCGATGTTTTCGATCGTAAGCACTATCGGCTTTAAAATCCCGTAGTTTACGGCGCTTACTGTCTTTTGCGGCAGCGGATCCAGATCGATATTGGTTGAAAGCGTCACGTCCAGCACCGGCGCGATGCTTGCGAACGACTTTAAAAGCGTACTAATGCCGGGCATTATAAATCCGCCTAAATGCGAGCCTCTAAACATCAAATCTACCGTGATCGCGCTGCCCGCATCGACGACGATGCCCGTCGCTACCGCGGAGCACGCCGCTATGCGGTCGATCCCGAGCCCGCGGTAGGCGGTTTTTAGTTCAAAGTGCGGCGCCAGATCGACAAATAGAGGGTTTTTCAGCTTTTTTTTCACGCTTTCGTTCACGCTAATGAAAAAAATTTGCTCCCTCGGCTCGTACCGCATAAATTCCGCTATGGGCATGCTTTGCGTTACGCCGCCTTTATAAAATTTAACTCTAGAATTTCCTACGTCACACAAAAGCATAGAGGCTAAATCCGTTTTCTTTTAAAAATTTCGCGCTTTTAGAGCACATTTGCGAGTTGTAAAACAGCACGCGCTTTTTGACGACCTTGCCTAGGCTTGCGCTTATGTCGCTTGTGAGCGAGAGCAGAAATTCCGCATCGCGCATCACGAAGCGGGATTTTGCGTCGCGCATAAATAAAAGGACGTTGTAGTTTTTCAGATCCACGCCGAAATACGCGCCGTATGAGCGCGAACGCGTGAAGCTAGCGATATCTAGCGTTTGGAATTTTTGAAGCAGAAGCCCTTCACGAACGCAGAGCTTTGAAATTTTATCTAGCATCAAAATTTAAAATTTTATCGTCGTAGTAAAAGGACGTACCCGCGATAAAGGACTTGTCCTCGACCTCGTCATTTAGCTCGTAGATCGCCTGGCCTTCTAGATTTTCATCGGTGCGGATGACGTAGCCGTTGCGCTCAATGATATACAGATAGCCGCCGCTAATCAGTGCGCCGCTAAACTGTGCGAAGGTGAATTTGCGAGATTTGATCAAATTTAGCCCGCGATCTAGTAGCTCGACTCTGCCGTCTTTTAAGAAAAGATAAATTCTATCGCCGTTAAAAATCACGTCTTTGATGTCTACGTTATGGTTTTTATTGCCCGTAGGACTTACCAGCATTAGCCTAGTGGCGGTCACAGCATAAAGGTTATCGCCCTTATTTTCTAAGGCGATAATGTTGTTAAAAAACGGCTGGTTGCTCACGACGAAATCGCGTGCCGAGCGCCCGCCTACGTTTTCTGCGATGCTGACTAGTCCGTCTAACGCAGGATAAGCGATAAGTTGGTTGATAAATAGCGGTGACGCCACGCGCGAATCGATTGCGAATGCATCGCCTACTTTATGATCGAGTACCACTGCGCCCGAGCTTAGCTTGATAAGCATAATCGAATCATCGCTCATCACCAAGGCCAGATTATCGCCCTTCACGTTTGCGCTAAGAGCCTGTCTGCCGAGGTTTTTTTCAAATTTAATACTGCCCGCGCTATCCGCTACTTTCGTCGTACCGTTTACGTCGGTGATGACGAAATTCCCGTCATATTCGCCTAAAAATTTCTCGCTTTTTAAGAGCTTTACGTTCGCCGCTAGGCCGTTTTTGGATATAACCTGCCCGTTTTGAAGCGTCGCACCGTCCTTGCTAACAGCTACGATTTCAGACGGTAGTGAACCATTAAATTTCAGATCGCCGGTGATGTTTTCGTCGCTAGGCTCGAAATACTGGCGCTTTGTCGAGCAGCCCAAAAATAAAAACGATAGCAAAAGCGTAAATATCAGCGTTTTTTTCATTATTTATTGCCTCCGTAGTGCTTTAGGGCGAGTGCGATCTGGCGCACGGGCGAGTTTAGAGGAATTTTATCGAGCTCAATATTGGCCTGCTCGATCTTGCCCTCTTTTAGCAGCTCGTAGCCTTTAACGAGATAGTCGTAATCGCTTAGCAAAATTCCGGAGGAGTTGCCGCTTTGAAGCTTGATTATCTCTTTTAGCATTACGTCGATGCCCTGCGTATCGGCAAGAGCCGCTAGCTCCTGTGCAGAGCCGTTTTGAAGCATATATAAAGCGTATAAATTTACGTCCTTTTGCTTTAGCTCGGCAAGTTTCGATTCATCTTTTTTATTAAGAAGTTCATCGTAAATGGCGTTAGCTTGGGCTGTGCGGCGTTCGCTTAAAAATTCGCTCGTATAATATCCCACAAAAACCACGACTAAAACCGCGGCCAAAAAGATCAGCGGCTTTTTATATTTTCTAACGAAAATTTCACTTTTTATGACACTTTCTAAGAATTGCTCCTCGGTGCCGATCTCTTTTTTCACGCCTTCGATGTCGTCTTTTAAAGCCAAAATTCAGTCCTTTATTTGATAAAATCGGCGTAATTGTAGCATAAAAAATTTTAAATACCGCCTAAGATAAAGAATTTTTATGATATAATGTCGCATTTATCAGAAAAAGGAAAGTTATGATAATAGACGACGCCTTGCTAAGTAAGCTAGAAAGGCTATCCGCTCTTAAAATTCCGGATGAAAAACGGGAGGAATTTAAGGGGCAATTAAATAATATCGTAGATTTTGTAGAAGTTTTAAACGAGTTAAGCTTAGAAGGCGGCGAAGTCGCCATAACGACGCTAAAAGGCGGAACTCCGTTCCGTAAAGATATCCCACGCAAAAGTGACGTAAGCGCGAATATTTTAAAACACGCGCCGCAGTCCGAAGGAAATTACTTCGTAGTGCCGAAGATCATAGATTGAAAGGAATTTTAATGGAAGAAGCTCAAAGAAATTTAGTAGATATCGAAACTCTACTTAAAACGGTCGTTTTTAACAAAGCGAGCGACCTTCACTTGGTTTCGCGCTCCGCGCCTCAGATCCGTATCGACGGAGTTTTGCGTCCTTTGGCGATGGATCAGCTCAAAGGTACGGATATCGAATATATCTGCTACGCCCTTATCACCGATGCGCAAAAAAGCGTGCTTGAGGAGAATAAAGAGCTTGACTTTGCGATCGAGCTTCCTAATATCGGGCGCTTCCGCGGAAACTACTACTATACGATGAACGGCGATCTAGCCGCTGCATTTCGTATCATTCCGATCGACATCCCAAGCCTAGATGATCTTAAGGCGCCTAGCATCTTTAAAGAGGTCGTAAAGCGCGAGAAGGGCATGATCTTGGTTACCGGACCTACCGGTAGCGGTAAATCCACGACGCTTGCCGCGATGCTAAATGAGATCAACGAAAAGGAGCGCAAGCACATCATCACCGTTGAAGATCCGGTCGAGTTCGTCCATACGAACAAAAAAGCGCTTTTTTCGCACAGAAACATCGGCACCGATACGCACTCCTACGCGCAAGCTCTTAAATTTTCGCTCCGTGAAGACCCGGATATCATCCTCGTGGGTGAGATGCGTGATAGAGAGACGATTTCGATCGCTATTACCGCGGCCGAAACCGGTCACTTGGTCTTCGGTACGCTGCATACCAACTCTGCGATGCAGACGATCAACCGTATCATCGACAGCTTCGACGGCGGCGAGCAGCTTCAGGTGCGAAATATGCTCTCCGTATCGCTTACGGCGGTCATTTCGCAGAGCTTGCTTCCGCGTCTCGGCGGCGGACGTATCGCGATACATGAAATTTTAATCAACAACAACGCCGTTGCGAACCTTATCCGCGAAAATAAAGTGCATCAAATTTACTCGCAAATGCAGCTCAATCAGCAATCCACCGGAATGGTCACTCAGACGCAAGCGCTCGTCAAGGCGATTAGATCAAATTTAGTCGCGAAAGACACCGCGCTTCGCTATTCTACAAATTTACAAGAACTAATCGGCGTAGTGGGTGCTTAATGGAAGGTATTAATTGGTTTGACGTCGGCTGTTTGGTGCTCGTAGTACTTTTCGGACTACGCGGCATCACTAACGGCATCGTAAAAGAAATTTTTGGAATTCTGGGGCTCATCGGCGGATTATTTGCGGCGATGCGCTATAAAAGCGAGGCGGGCGAGTGGATAGCGGCAAAGATCCCCGCATTGCAAAACGCAAATAGCGTGCTTTCGGGCGATACTACTCAGGTCGTAATCGGCTTTATAGCCGTGCTGTTCGGCGTATGGATAGTCTGTCTGATTATAGGCGAAATCATCTCGAAATTTTTCAAATGGAGCGGACTTGGATTTGTCGATAAGATCGGCGGATTCGTTTTCAGCGTAAGTAAAATTTTCTTAATATTCGCCGTTATCGTTACGCTCGCAAGCGGTCTGATCTCTAAGAACGAGCAGGCCAAAAAGTATTTTGAGAGCAGCAAAACTGCGCCGATATTTTTAAAGATCGGAAATTGGATATTGGATTTCAAAGACGATCCGAAGGTCAAACAAGGCCTCGATTCTATCGGCTCGAAAGCGGGAGAAATTTTATCTTCCGGCGAGAGCAATTCCACCGGCGAGCAAAATTCTACCGCACCGCAAAGCGAAATGCAAAGCACGGAATCTAACGGCACCATTACGATCGATATAAATTCTACTGAAAGGACTAAGTTATGAACGCAAAAATCGAAAATCTGGAATTTGACGCTTTAATCATCGAGTTCAAAAAAGCTCTCGCCTCCAGCGGTCTAAAATATACCAAGCAGCGCGAGGTTTTGCTTCGTACGCTTTATAACAACAATAAACACTTCACGCCCGAGGCGCTTCATAACGAGATCAAAGTAAAATTTCCGGAGCTAAACGTAGGCATAGCGACGGTGTATCGCACCCTAAATTTACTAGAGGATTCGGGGATGGCGACGTCGATCTCATTCGGCGCGCAGGGCAAGAAATTTGAGCTTGCAAATAAACCTCACCACGACCATCTAATCTGCAAAAGCTGCAATAAGATCATAGAATTTCAAGACGCGACTATCGAGCGCAAACAGCTTGCCGTCGCCAAAGAGCACGGTTTTACGCTTACGGGACATATGATGCAGCTGTATGGAATTTGCCCTGAATGCGCGGCAAAAAGGAAGTAGATTGTTTGATAGCCAGTTAGAAATCCAAAGGATAGACAAGGCGTCGGAACTTCGGAATTTAGGGGCTAATCCCTATCCGCACTTTCTAAAAAAAGATATGAGCATAGCCGAGTTTAAAGAAAAATTCGGCTTTATAAAAGATACCGAGGATAAAAAAGCGAGCGAGGAGGTAAGCCTCGCCGGGCGGCTAAAGCTAAAGCGCGTCGCGGGCAAATCCACCTTCGCAAACATAGAAGATCAAAGCGGCAATATTCAAATTTATTACTCGCGCGACAGCATCGGCGAGGAGGATTACGCTAAATTTAAGAAAAATCTTGAAGTGGGCGATATAATTTTGGTGCGCGGATACGCCTTCGTCACTCAGACGGGCGAGTTTTCGATTCGCGCTAGCAAAATAACACTCGCGTCTAAGGCGATCTCGCCGCTTCCGGAGAAATTTCACGGCCTAACCGACATCGAGATGCGCTACCGCCAAAGATACCTCGACATGATAATGAACCCAGAGATTCGCGAGGATTTTATCAAGCGCTCGATCATCGTTAGCGAGATCCGCAGCTTTTTTGAGAAGCACGGATTTTTGGAGGTCGAAACGCCGATGATGCACCCTATCGCAGGCGGCGCGAATGCTAAGCCTTTCATCACGCACCACAATGCCCTAGACGTTGATCGCTATCTGCGTATCGCGCCGGAGCTGTATCTTAAGCGCCTCGTCGTAGGCGGCATGGAGGCGGTCTTTGAGATCAACCGAAATTTCCGCAACGAAGGTATGGATCTGACGCACAATCCGGAATTTACCAGCATAGAATTCTACTGGGCGTGGCATGATTATAATGACGCGATGAACCTAACCGAGGAGCTGTTTAAAGCGCTGTTTAGGAGGCTCGGGCTGGGCGAAATTTTAACCTACGATGAGCGCGAGATCGATTTTTCAAAGCCTTTTGCGCGCATAAAGTATCTCGACGCGCTTACGCAGATAGGCGGCATCGAGCCACGTATCGTAAATGATCGCGACAAGATCATCGCAAAGCTCAAAGCCGATAAATTTGAAGTCAATGAAAAGCTCGATCTTGGCCACTTGCAGAGCGAACTTTTTGATAATTACGTAGAAGCCAAGCTCATAAATCCGACCTTCATCGTGGATTTTCCGATCTCGATCAGCCCGCTTTCGCGCAGAAGCGACGAAAATCCGCAGATAGCCGAGAGATTTGAGCTTTACATCGCAGGCAAGGAGCTAACCAACGCCTTTAACGAGCTGAATGATCCGCTCGATCAATACGCCAGATTTAAGGCGCAAATCGACGCTAAAAACGCTGGCGACGACGAAGCGCACGAGATGGACGAGGATTATGTCCGCGCGCTTAGCTATGCGATGCCGCCGACTACCGGCTGGGGGCTCGGTATCGATCGCTTAGCGATGATTTTGCTGAATAAAAAATCGATCCGCGACGTGATTTTGTTCCCTGCGATGAGGCCGCTAAATTTAGAGAAGGAGTGAACGTGTCAAATTTAGAAAAATTCGATAATGAAATTTTTAGTTTAACCAACAAAGAGCTTGCTCGCCAGTGCGATTATTTGGAGATGATCGCGAGCGAAAATTTTACCTATCCCGAGGTGATGGAGGCGATGGGCTCGGTGCTAACGAACAAATACGCCGAGGGCTATCCCGGCAAGCGCTACTACGGCGGCTGCGAGTTCGTAGATGAGATCGAGCAGATCGCGATCGATCGCTGCAAAAAGCTCTTCGGCTGTGAGTTTGCAAACGTCCAGCCAAACAGCGGCTCTCAAGCCAACCAAGGCGTCTATGCCGCATTTTTGAAACCGGGCGATAAAATTTTAGGCATGGCGCTTAGCCATGGCGGGCATTTGACGCACGGCGCAAAGGTTTCAAGCAGCGGAAAGATGTATGAGAGCTTCGAATACGGCGTGGAGCTCGACGGCCGCATAAACTATGATAAGGTGCTTGAGATCGCTCAGATAGTAAAGCCTAAGATGATAGTTTGCGGTGCGAGCGCTTATACGCGCGAGATAGATTTTGCTAAATTTAGACAGATCGCTGATAGCGTGGGCGCGTTTCTTTTCGCCGACGTAGCGCACGTCGCGGGGCTCGTCGTCGCAGGCGAGCACACGGATCCGTTTCCGCACTGCCACGTCGTAAGCTCGACCACGCATAAGACGCTTCGCGGTCCGCGCGGCGGCATCATAATGACTAACGACGAGGAATTTGCCAAAAAGATCAACTCGGCGATCTTTCCGGGTATTCAAGGCGGCCCGCTAATGCACATCATCGCCGCTAAGGCGGTCGGGTTTAAACATAATCTAAGCCCTGAGTGGAAGCTCTATGCCAAGCAGGTCAAGGCAAATGCTAGAGTTTTGGGCGAGACGCTGGTTGGGCGCGGCTTTGATCTTGTTAGCGGCGGCACCGATAATCATCTGATTTTAATGAGCTTTGTAAATAAAGATTTTAGCGGCAAGGACGCTAGCGCCGCGCTTGAAAATGCAGGCATTACGACGAATAAAAATACCGTGCCGGGCGAGACACGCAGCCCGTTTGTCACCAGTGGTATCCGCGTCGGCAGCCCCGCACTTACGGCGCGCGGAATGAAGGAGAAAGAATTTGAGTTTATCGGAAATAAAATCGCCGATGTGCTAAGCGACATCTCAAATTCCAAGCTTCAGGCGCAGGTCAAAGAGGAAGTGCGGGATTTGGCGCACCGCTTTATCATCTACGACCGCGCGATGTATTAAATTTAATAAATTCGGGTAAGCTTACCCGAATTATCTATTTTAAGAATTTACGCGATGAAATTTTAAAATAGATAATCTTAGGAGATAGCATGAACGATAAAAATTTCGATATGAGCAGCATAGACGATATAGTGATAAACAGCGGCAACGTCGATAAGAACGCAAATTTAAAAAAGGGTCTTACGGTGGCTGCCGGGGTGGTGGTTTTATTTTTAATCATACTCATCATAATGAAGGTCATCAATAAAGACGATATCGATACCACTGGAGGGCTTACTATGCCTAGCGAAGCGGAGCTCGCTAAAGCCGAGCAGAAGCAAGAGGCGCCGATCCAAAAGCCTGAAATCAAACCTGAGCCCGCCGCTTCGGAGCCTAAGCCTATAGAGGTTCGCTCGGAGCCAAAACCCGAGCCTTTCGGCGAGCCTACCAGAGTGGAGATCAAAACCCAAGAGCCTCCTAAAACCGAGACCCAGGTCGCTATAAATACACAGCCCGCCGAGCAGAAGGTCGAGATAAAAAGGCCAGAAGTAAAAGATGAGCCTAAAAAATCCGAAATCAAAGTAGAGAGTAAAAAGATCGAGCCGAAAGAGGAGCCAAAAAAAACTGAGAAGGGCGACGTGAAAAAGGTCGAAGCCAAAGAGGAGCCTAAAAAAGAGCCGATTAAAACCGAGGTCAGAAAGATAGAGAAATCAAAACAAGAGGAGCAAAAATCCGCAAAGGCCGAGAGTAAAAAAGAGGTCACAAAAACAGAGAGCAAAAAAGAGACCGCTAAGAGCGAGCCTGTAAAGCCTGAGAACAAAGAAACAAGCGCAAAAGCGGGCGTCGCGGCTAAGAGCACTACTACCAGTATAGCAAACGGCAGTTACGTGCAGGTATTTGCTTCAAACGCTTATGATCCAAACGGCGCCGATACGAAAAAAATCACCAAAAAAGGCTACAATCCGATCGCTCTGCAAACCCATGTCGGAAGCAAGAGCATGGTTAAAATTTTAGTAGGACCTTTCGAGGGCGAGGCGCTACAAAAGGCGCTTAGCGATATGCGCAGCATCAATAGCGGAGCGTATATCTACCGAGTGAAATAGTGGACAGATTCGCGGTTTTCGGCAATCCGATCGCCCACTCGCTCTCGCCGCTACTTCATAATTACGCTATAAAATTTTTGGAGCTGGACGCCTACTACGGGCGGGTTTTGCTGCA
>NZ_CALHIK010000005.1 GCF_938030785.1 uncultured Campylobacter sp. | reverse complement strand
TTATAAATTCCGATCTCGCGCAGCTTAAAAAGGACGGCTTTTTGGATAAATTTTTCGACGATACGCTAGCTATCCACTACCGCGGCACCGTCGATAAGAAGGAATTCCTGCTCGATTAAGCTTTGTAAATTTAAGCGAGCCGTTTAAAATTTTAAGCGCCCGCAACCCCTCGCTTAAAATTTCGGCTTAAATTTTAAAATTTCGCGATTTTCGGTCGGCGATTTTGGCTTTGCGCTTTGTGCCGCGCCGTTTAAAATTTGCTCGCTCACGTTTCGCTAAAATTTTATGCGCTAGCATTGTGAGTTGGGATTAAATTTTAAAATTTAAGATCGCGCTTCAACTTACGGATAAAATTTGCGGCTTCATCGCCGAGATTTAAATTTAAAAATTTCGCAGTTTGCCGGCAAATTCTAAATTTACGCAGCGCGTAGAACGGCGGGTGGGTTTAAATTTAAACCCGCGAGCCAGTTCATTTTATATAAATCCAAAATTTCGCCCTGTTTGAAAGCCAAATTTATGTTTAAATTTACGCTTTTGGCGCGATCGGCGGATCGAGCTGCATGATCTTATCGCCTAGGCGCTGAAAATTTGCAAGGCTTTTTAGGTGGAAATACGCTAGCTCCAGATATCCGCGGCGCGCAAAATCCGCAAGCTTTTTATCGCTTAGCTTCAAAAGCTTTTCGCGATTTACGACCGAAAATCCGTTCAGCAGAGACGATTCCTTGCCGCTAGAGTTAATGCCAAGCTCCTTGGCCTCTAAAATTCCCGCCTTTTGAAATTCCGCCGCCGCAACGCGCGTGCGCATATCTAAATCGGCGTAGTTTTTCATCACCTCTTTTAAATTTTCCAAAAACGGCGTCGGCTTGCCGTCTTTAAAAAGCGCCTCTCCGTCGCCTTTGATCTGCTGCGCGTCTTTGTCGAAACAGATCGCCGTTTGATCGCCGATCTGGGCTAAGAAAAACGGATAATTCTGCACCGAGGAGGGCACCGCTCCCTTATAATCTTTATCGATTAGAACGTTTTTGGTGCGCCCTAGCAGCGCCACCATTTTGGGCTCTTTTTCGATGGTAAATACGATAACGAGGTTGTCCGCGCAAAACGGAATTTCCGGCGCGATTACCGGCACGAAAGGCGCGGTGGGGAATGCATCCGCGTGATATTGTAAATTCGCGTGTTTAACGCTATCTAATACGACTGGGGTCATGTTGATCCTTTAAAAAATTTTAGCAATTATATAAAAAAGAATATTAAAATTCTAAAGAGTTTTGGAATTTCGCTCGTTTTTACTTGCGTAAATTTATAGATTTGGAATTTTAAATTTGATAGAATTGCCAGCAAATTTAAGGAGCGAAAGTGGGCTTGGATGAGCTTTTGGCGCTTGCCGAGGGCGCCGCAAAAAAGGCAAACGCCGCGATAATGCAAAACTACGACAAATTTGATGTCTTTGTCAAAGCGGACAGATCGCCGCTTACGAATGCCGATCTTGCGGCAAATGATGTGATAATGAGCACTCTGGAGCCTAGCGGCATCGCGATCTGCTCGGAAGAGTGCGTGCTGGATAGCAAGCGGCGTATGAGCGAGGAGAGATTTTGGCTGATAGATCCGCTGGACGGTACGAAGGAGTTTATCGCGCGCAACGGCGAGTTTTGCGTCTGCATCGCGCTGATCGAGCATGGGCGTCCGATTTTAGCGACGATCAGCATACCAATAAGCGGCGATATATATAGCTCAAACGGCGGCGGAGTTTATAAAAACGGCGTACTGCTCGCTCGCCCCACTAGTGCGCCGCAAATCTTCATGCAAGGGCACTATAGCAGATCCGCAAAATACGTGCAATTTGCGCAGAAATTTGGAATGCAACTAATGTGCAAAGGCTCTGCGATAAAATTTTGTATTTTAGCCGAGGGGGGTGCGAGCGCGTATGCGAGATTTAGCGACTGTTCGCTCTGGGACATCGCCGCTGGGGATTTTTTGCTGCATCAAAGCGGCGGAGTGGTGGTAGATCTAAAGACGATGGAGGCGCCTCTTTATAACGGAAAAAGCCTGATAAATAACCATTATTTGGCGGTCGGCGCGAGTGCGGTAAAGTTATTGCCTGAAATGTTGGAGTTCGCAAAGAATTTTTAAGCTAAATTTATAGTAAACGTCCTATAATATAAGTCCAAAATTTTTTATCAAAGGATAAAAACATGAAGGGTTTTACTATGATCGAATTAATTTTCGTGATCGTGATTTTAGGTGTTTTGGCGGCAATTGCCATTCCAAGACTAGCAGCTATGCGTGATGACGCAGAAGTGGTAAGGGCGGCGCACAATATATCTGTGTCCTTGCGTGATATGATAGGCTACTATACTTCGCAAGGAAGTTATAGTGCAGATTTTGCTGGTATGACAAATGTGTCAATTCCTATTAAGGTTAGAGGTTCTGTTTGTGCCACATATACATACAATAGCGCTTCGCAAATTACCCTTACAAAGGGGTATGACGGTCTATGCGCTACTGTTTGGAATTCGTCAAATCTAAAAACTATAGACAACCTTTATAGTTCAGATGCGTTGGTAATTGTACAGTAATCGTTTGGGCGTGAGCTAGCTCTCACGCCTTTTATTTACAAACCCAAGTAAAATTCCAATCGTCCAAATTATTCCAAAAAATATAAAAATTATGCTCCAAAATTGCGCAAGATCCACGCTTTTGCTTGCCGGAAACAGATACCAGCCTCCGCTATAAAGCGCCGTTAGCTTGGCTTGCAACCCCTCTAGCGCCGTACCAGCCGGTACTGCCGGTACGTCGAATGCGCAGCTATTAAACGGCTTAAAAATCGGCACCGCGCTTAGATCAAAATTTAAAAATTTAACCGCCCCGCCGCAGCCGCTTATCCCTCCCATTTCGCCGTCTTCGCGCAACACGACGCGGATTTTGGCCAAATTTAGCGACGAGATTAGCCCCAGCGTCGCTCCGTAAAACCATACCGCGTATCCGCATATGGCGGCGTAAATGCTCGCTTCGCCGCAGGCTAAAATGATCGCCCCTAGCGCCACGGCGCAAAGCGCGAAGCGCACATACACGCTAAAGTTTTCCGGATAGATGAAAAGAAATTTCTGCAGGAAAAAATATGAAAACGCCAGCCAGCAAAGCGCCCACACTGCGCAGAAAA
>NZ_CALHIK010000004.1 GCF_938030785.1 uncultured Campylobacter sp. | reverse complement strand
CAAACGACACGATTATAAAGCGCAAGGTTGCGCCGCTTGAACTTGGCGATCTACCGCCGAAATTTGATCTAGGCGGCACGGGGGCGCGGCCGAAATCTATAACCTCGCTTTTAGGAGGTTGGTTTGCAAACACACCGTTATTGGTATTTGGTACGTTAAAGCCCGGCGCGCTTTGCGTATTAAAATTTGAACCGCCAAAATTTTGAACCTGGGCTTGGTTTGAAAAACCACCGCTATTTTCGTAATTATTAGTTATCTTAAATCCCGCAGAATCCTCGCTAGATAGCACGCCTACGTCGTTTAAATTTAAACTCGGGCGCTCCGAAGATTTTTGCGCATGCTTGGCGGCGCGAGTATCTTTTGGAGCGCTGATATTATAATCATCGCGCGATATGTTATTTTGCACCGCAAGATCGGCGCTTTGCTCCGCATGCGTATCCGAAGCGTAAGAGGAGTCTTTTTTATTCTCGATATTTTGATTTATACTCGCCATGCTCACGCTATCGCTGTCTTTAAGCAGCCAAAATATAGCGCCCATCGCCACCGAGATCAAAATCAAAAGTCCCAAAATCGTCTTGTCGAATTTCAGCACGAAATTCGGCTTAGATTTCAAAAAGGAAAACTGCTTTCTGTTTTTGTTATACTCTTCCCATTTTTTTTCAAGTTCGTTTACTTCGTAAAATTCAAGCATTTATTATCCCCGAGCCTATCGCTGCCATCTCTATAATTTTATTATTAATCTGCGAAAAACTAATTTCCGTAGGTTTGTTTACTTCATAATACTCAAAAAGCTCATACATCTTATACATAAGCTTGTTGATGTTTCTCATATTGCCGTCCGTTAAATTTAAAATCAAATCGAAATTATCGTCGCTAAACATAAAATAGTATTGTTGAAAGCCGTGAAGCACAAGCTTCTTTTCAATATACAACTTGACTTCGCCTAAATTTGAATTAGGAAGCTCGATACTCTCCCAAATTCTAGTTTTAAAATAATCCTTTGCGAGGCGATCTTCCTCGTCCGTCTTATGAACCGTAAATAAAAATTTAAATAGTCTCGTATCCGCCATAAGGCGAATTTTTTCTATTAAATTTCCAGGATACAGCTGAGCTTCGTCGAGCAAAATAACGACCTGCTCTACCGCACCCACATTGGTAGAGATCCCGAATCTCTCTCTATAAATCCGCATAAAATTTTCATAATTATCGATCGTCTCGCTAGGAGTGGAATGAAAAATCTGCGAATAAAGCTCTAAAAAAAATTCCTTCTCATCAAAAAATGGCTGCGGCATAAACACTATCCTTACCTTTTTCTCAAGATCGACCTTGATCTTATTGAGCAAAAAGGTCTTACCGCAGCCCGGTTTGCCATAAAAAAGTATTAGCTTTAGCGGTTTTTGCAAAGCATTTAAAATTTTATGATACGCAAGGGTCGATTTATCGAGATTAACGAAGTCCGAGACTTCGTTATCCTCAATAAATATCTCCTTGATCGCCGTATAGTTATTACTCATTTTCGTAGATAGATTTTGAGTAACCTAGCTCTTTAAGCGATGTAGCAAGAGGAGCGTTAGTACTGTCGATAATACGCGGCGTAACGACAAAGATAAGCTCGGTCGTAGTCAAATGATCGGCAGTACTTTTAAACAAATTTCCGATCAATGGAATTTCCGCCAGCACCGGAACCCTGGTATTATTTTTAGCCTTGGTTTGACCAATTAAACCGCCTAGAATTATAGTATCGCCATTATCAACCCAAACTACACTCGAAATTTTCTTTTGTAAAGTATCTGGTGCAATCTCTCTAATTGTCGTTTGTCTCGCATCATCTTCCGAATACTTAAAGCTACTTAAAGACGGATTGATTCGAAGCATAATTCTATTATCGTCTGAAATCTCAGGTAGAATATTAAGCAAAATACCGATGAATACGGAATATTGCGTATAGGTAACGCTGGTTGTTCCGCTTAGGGTATTATTATTAGTGCTTTGCTCCTGAACTCGATAATTTATCGTATCGCCGACAGATATGATGGCGGGCTGATTATTCATCGTAGTAACTTTAGGGCTAGATATAACCTTCGACTTTCCTTTCGTCTCTAGAAAATTGATAAGTCCATCCAGCTTGAAGTTTAAATTTGCGCCGATAGCCCATGCGCCATTGGTGCCGCTTGCCTTACCGTTATAGGTCATGCCGCCAGCACCATTGTTTAAACCGGCGTTTCCGCCTTGGTTATTCATATATATCGTTCTTGAAGAGGAGTTTCCAAAGTTAAACAAACTAGGAGTACCCCTATTGTCTAGGTATGTATTAAATCCTAATTGAAATGCGCTCCAATCGATACCGGTAGTATATTCGTTATTCAACTCAACGGCAATAATATTGACATCAAGCAAGACCTGCCTACCTAACCTTTTTTGCATACCGTTAATATATCTTTCAACTCTAGCAATCTGAGATTTCATTGCAGTTACTGTAACCAAACCGGCATTTTGGTTTATGATAGGCGCAACAGCTACATATTTTTCAGTACCGTTATTTAATATTGAAGTAACCTCGTCACTAATCTTTTCCCAAAAGTCAAATTTTTCTTTGGTTTGGATCATATTGTCTTGTTTGTTTTTATCATCTTCTTCATCACCAATCTCGATAGGCGCAGAGTCTACCGATGATTTGGTGACTGCAGTTCCTTCACGGATCGATGTAATATAATCCACTTTAAACGTCCTGGTCTCCAAAGCGGAAATTTTTAAAACGCCGTTGGAATACTCATAGCTTAGATTATTTTCTGAGATCAGAAGATTAAAAACTTCACGCAAAGAAAGATCTTTAATGCTTATGCCCTGAATCGACTTAGATAGCTCCTCTTGAGCGATAGCATCCTTAGCTACTACCGAGAATTTACACATATCCGATAGCTGAGCCAGCATCTCATTTAGCGTAACGGTATCGTTAATCTTTATATTTAGCGCCTTTCTATCGCAACCGCTCGAAGCGGGAGCGGCATACAAACTAGTAGCCGTAACAGACAAAGCAAGCATAGCAACTATACTAAGCTTCTTACTTATATGTAATAGTGACATTTTTATTTCCTTGTTTTAGTGTTAGTTCGACTTTATTGTCATCGTCGTTGGCAATAATAACGCTGTTGCCCGTTATCTGCATAATTTTATATGAGCCTACATACTCGCCCAAACCGTACCACTTATCATTCAACTTGACTTTATCACCCATAATGCCTACCAGCTGATAACCGAGGTCTACTTGCTGGTTAACCTCTTTAGGCACGTTGGCTTCCTTCGGATAAAAAGGATCTTGCAAAGAAGCTATTTGAGCATCGCTGAGCCCTACCCTAGGTTTGCTAAGATCATCAAATATCGCATCATATTCGGCTTTATAGGAATAAACGTTACCTACGGGAACCACAGTTTGATTGTTATCAACAGCAAATAGCATCGTCGATAGCAATAAAGAGTATACAAATAACTTTTTCATTGATAATTTACTCCCCAGATAGATATACCGATACTTCCACCGATTTTACCGTTTTTGGTAGCGTTTATATCCATCTTATTTACATCTACGATCATCTCTGATTGCTCGATTAAATTAATATATCTAAGTACGTTCGGAAAAGCTCCTTCAAATTTAACATCTATATCAAGCAAAGCCTCGGGTTTAAAATTTTGTTCTACGCTAGGTGCTCTTCTATCGCTGTGAATAGCATAAATTTTAATATTGTTATTCTCTGCAATGGTAGATAAGCTATCCATAAAAGTAGCCCAATTCTCTTCGTTGTAAGTAAGCTTTGAAATATCTTTAAGCTTGCCGTCTATATAATTCCTCTCCTCAATAATATTATTGCGAGCAACTTTTTCCTCATTTAGCTTATCGCGCAACCTCTGAACAAAAGCATCGGGATCCCCCTCAAAAGGTCCATTATATTCGTCTTGAGCTTTTTGAAGACTATTTGTAGCCTTTTCCAAATAGGTTTCGCTGTCTTGTAAATATCTATCTGCAGGATCACCAAGGATAAGATACACAATCAAACATGCTACTGCCAAAGCCGCTAAAAAATATGTATTTGCGCTCGTTCCTTTGGAGGCAAACCATTGATCAAGTTGATCTAATGAACTTTTTCTTTTCATTATCGAACCTCCACACTGATATTACTATCGTAAAAGACGGTCTTATTACCCTCTTGCAATGCAATCGTCTTAGTATCTACGCCATATGGCTCTTTTTTACTGATATCCTCCAAAAGCTCAGTCATCTGCTTATCATTTTTAGTTCGCACCTGAATGGTAAGCGTTCTATTTTCGTCGCCAATTCTAACCATATTGCCCTTATTTTTAACCACCATATTGGTTAGATCAAAAATAGAAACGCCCTTCATGGCATAGTTATTCTTTTTATCAGAAATAGCATGTATCAAACTTTTTCTATCGGCCAATTCTTTATTTCTTTTAGCCGCATCCTCTCTCACTGCTTTTGTCTCCTGCTCTATCTGATCTCGCTGAGTTCTAGCGGGAGATAGTTTAGCTTCCACTTCTTGATATTGGCTGGTCTTGTCACTAGCCACCATATTATTATAATATCCATAGCCGAAGTTATACGCAGGATATGCAGCGCCTAATAAGCAACCGAGCAAAAAGTAACCTATGAGTTTACCGGTTGATCTTTGAGCTAAAGGCGGTGGCCTCATAAACGGCGAGTAGTTGTGATCGTCGTCTTTGGTAGCCAAATAATCCTGGCCGACTAAAAACATCAACACGTCTAATTGAGTTAGCGGATATTCCTTCGCATTGATAGCGATGCTGAAGTTAAAATCTCTATATCTTAGCTTCAGATTGTTTTCTACAAAAACCTCTATCGCAGGAATTTTACCGATATCCGTTCCGACATAGACGTTTTGGATATTAACGTTATAAATTTTGCTAATACCGCCCAACACGTCATTGATATAATAAAACATATCATCGAAGATCTGTATCATATAATCGCGTTCGGTCGGATTTTCTAAATTTATACCTTGATTAGAGAGCAGTCTGTAGAAGTTTTCTTCATCTATCCTGCTGCCGATCAGCTCGACATATTTCTCGTGCAAGAATTTTAGATTGTATCTTACCTGGCGGGATTGAAAATATTCGCCATTTTGATACACTACTAAAAATGCATCATTTCGTTGCAAATATATGAAACAATCGATTCCGTCTCGGGTCAGAACGCCTCTATTATACAAGCCCTCGTACAAAAACGGAGCCATTGCGATGTAATCGATGTAGTTAGTCCTAGCAGCGATCGCATCAAATTCAGAAGTGAGTTTGGCATTATCTACGACGAAGACGTTAAAAATTCTATCGTCACCGGTAGCGCCTATTACCTCACTATAAGTGATTTTGTAATCCAAAGCGGTGTCAAGCCCCAGCTCCTCATACACCTTAACGACAATCGCATCTAAAAGATCCGCGTCCTCTACCGATTTGCTTATCTCGACCGTCGTAGTCATTATATCCTTATACGGAATATATGAGACATAAGTTTCCTTCGCACGATTCGCTTTTGAGAAGTCGTGCTCGAAAACTTCATTCTCACTTAGACCGAATATGGTTTGCGTGACTTTGTTAATCGCAACAATCGAACTAGCATTTTTACTATTCTTTGCCATAACACTCCACTTCCAAATGAAATTTTCTACGCTGCTAATACTAATAGAAATAAAATAAAATGTCAATAGATAAAATCGGTTTTCACCACAAATTCGTCATTTTTCCAGCTTTTTTTTACAAAAACTGTTAATTTTAAGTAAATTTTGACCTTAGAAAAATTTGAAATTAACTTTTTGGCTCGAATTCCGATCCGCTTGATCGCCTCGCCGTTTTTGCCGATCAACATCTCTTTGTGCGAATTGCTGTCCGTTATGATCCGCGCATATACCGAGATCAGACCCGGTTTTTCCACTACTTTTTCCATCACGACGTCGCTGCAATACGGGATCTCGTCGCTCATACTCTCAAAGATCGCCTCAAGTATGAAGTCGCGGTAAATTTCGCGCTCATTCGTCGCGCTTAAAATTTCAGGATCATAAAAGTACTCGTGCTCGGGCAAAATTTTACAAATTTCATCCAAAACCTGCTTTTTATAGACCTTTTTTTTGATGCTAACGGGGATTATCGCCTCAAATTTATCGGTAAATTTTTGATATTGCAGCAGCCGTTGCACGATCTTTTCGTCGTTTACTTCATCAATTTTGGTTAAAATCACGATGTGTTTCGTGCCTGAGTTTGAATTTAAAAATTTTTCATATTCTGCGGTACCGTCGTGCACCGGCGCCAAAAACAGCACCAAATCGCAGCCCTCAATCGCTCCGAGCGCCACTTCGACCATCAGTTTATTCATCAGCTTGGCGCTTTCGTGCAGCCCCGGCGTGTCCGTGAAAATCACCTGATCTGCGCCGTTCATCGCGATGCCGTTAATCTTGCGGCGCGTGGCGTTGATTTTGTGCGAGACGAGCGAAATTTTCTCGCCGCAAAGATAGTTTAACAGCGAGCTCTTGCCCGCATTCGTCCGCCCGATGAGCGTTACAAATCCGCTTTTCATATTTTCCTTAAATTTATAAATTTATCTTGCAACCGCAGCACTAAGCCCTTACGGGTAAATTCTAAAAATCTCGTTTTGTGCAGGCCGGCTCCGCACGAGCGTCGAAATTTTAAAATTTCAAGCTGCACGGTAGCGCTAAATTCCGCCCCCCTAGGCGCAGAATTTTATCTACTTCAAATTCTGCGCGCCATAAATTTTACGGCTTCATAAACTAGCAGCGAAATTTTAAATTTCATCCCACGACTACATTATATATAACCCGCACCGCGCAGAATTCAATCATCCTTGAAATTTTACAGACTTAAAATTTTAAAGCATCGTCAAATTTAAAAGGACGAAATTCTGCGCATTTTAAAATTTCGCTAAATTTCGCGCC
The DNA here is from genome assembly GCF_938030785.1 of uncultured Campylobacter sp. Classification (GTDB taxonomy): domain Bacteria; phylum Campylobacterota; class Campylobacteria; order Campylobacterales; family Campylobacteraceae; genus Campylobacter_B. The sequence goes on along the minus strand of NZ_CALHIK010000004.1, from coordinate 48,469 downwards.
CTAAATTCCGGCGCTTTGCAAATTTTAAGACCGCAGAATTTCACTATCCGCAAACTTCCGCGGCTCCGCAGAATTCTAAGAGTAGCTGCCGCGCCGCCTTATAAAATGTATTTCGCCAGATCCTCGTCGCTTGCGATGCCTGCGAGCTTTTCGCTTACGAGCTTTTCATCCACGACGATCTTTTGCCCTTTAAACTTATCCGCTTCAAAGCTGATATCCTCAAGCACCTTTTCCATTATCGTATGCAGCCTTCTAGCGCCGATGTCTTCGACTTTTTCGTTCGTGCTTGCCGCAAATTTCGCGATCGCTTTAACCCCGTCCTCGCTAAATTCCAGCTCCACGCCCTCGGTTTTTAAAAGCGCCGAGTACTGCTTAAGAAGCGAATTTTTAGGCTTGGTTAAAATTTCGCACAGCGCCGCCTCGTCTAAGCTGTCAAGCTCGACGCGAAGCGGGAAGCGCCCCTGAAGCTCGGGTATGAGATCGCTCGGCTTGCTGATATGAAAGGCGCCCGCGGCGATAAAAAGGATGTGATCGGTGTCGATATTGCCGAATTTCGTGCTTACGCTGCTGCCCTCCACGATCGGAAGCAGATCGCGCTGCACGCCCTCTTTGCTCGGATCTTGCCTGCCGCTATTACCGCTTGAAACCGCCACCTTATCGATCTCATCGATAAAGATAATGCCTTCGTTTTGCGCGCGCCTAACGGCTTCGGCTTTGATGCTCTCCATATCCAAGACCTTCTCGCTAGCCTCGTTTTTAAGGGCAACTTTGGCGTCTTTGACCTTCATCTCTTTTTTGCTTTTGCGCGTCGAAATTCCGATTACTTTGATGAAGCTTTCCTGCATATTCGCCATCTCGGGCGGTAAATTCGGATTTGATTCAAGCGCGTTTTCGCTTACTTCAATCTCGATGCTAAGATCGTCCAGATCGCCGCGCTCGAGCTTAGCCGCCATCTTTTCGTAGCTTTTTTCATAATCTGCGATCTTCTCCTCACTCGCGCCGCGCGGAAGCGGCGGAAGGACTTTTTCTAAAATTTTACGCTTGATATAATCATCGATCTTGTCTTTGTTCTTTTCAAATTCCTCGCCGCGCACTAAATTTACCGACGCGGCGGCCAGATCGCGCACCATGCTCTCCACGTCGCGCCCCACGAAGCCTACTTCAGTATATTTGCTAGCCTCGACCTTGATAAAAGGAAGCCCAAACATCTTCGAAAGTCTGCGCGCGATCTCGGTCTTACCTACGCCGGTAGATCCGATCATCAGGATGTTTTTGGGCATCACCTCGTTTTTCATCTCATCTTCAAGCGCCATTCTGCGATAACGGTTTCGCAAAGCCACCGCTATCGTGCGTTTGGCGCTATTTTGTCCGATTATATATTCGTCTAATTTCTCTACAATCTCTCGTGGCGTCATCATCTCTTTTCGTCCCAAATTGCGTATGTTTTGATGTTTTCATTCGTGTAAATGCAAATCTCGCCCGCGATCTTAAGGCTTTGCTTTACGAGCTCTTCCTCGTCTAGGCTTGCAAATTTATCCAAAGCTCGCGCCGCGCTAAGAGCGTAATTTCCGCCGCTTCCGATCGCCGCGATCTTGCCGTCATCCGGCTCTACCACGTCGCCCGTGCCGCTAAGCAGAAAGATATTTTTGCGGTCCAGCACCAGCATCATCGCTTCGAGCTTTCGCAGATACTTATCTTTGCGCCACTGCTTGCTAAATTCTATCACGGCCCTTAAAAGATCGCCCTTTGCGCCATCTAAGCACTTCTCAAACATATCAAAAAGATTAAACGCATCGGCGGTGCTGCCTGCGAAGCCCGCCAAGACGCCCCCATCTTTGCCGATCTTTCGAATTTTAGTCGCATTGCCTTTTAAGACGGTGTTTCCGAATGTCACCTGCCCGTCGCCGCCGATGACGGAGCCCTTCGCGCCTTTATAAGCTAAAATGGTAGTCGCTTCAAACACTAGCCACCTCTATCTCAAATTTAGCGCTTATACCGTGCTTTAGCTTGGCATTTACGTCGTAGATCCCGGTCGTTTTGATGGCTTCGGTCTCTAAAATTTTCTTATCGATTTCGATCCCCTTTTGCTCTTTTAGTGCGGTTGCGATCTCATCTTTGGTCACCGAGCCGAAAAGCGCGCCGCTCTCGCCCGTCTGTTTTACGATCTTTACGCGGATCTTAGCTAGCCCCTCGGCTAGTTTCTGCAGGCTCGCGACCTCGTATTTTTCAAGCTCGGCTTGCTTTTTCTTATCCGCTTCAAATTTACGCAAAACCTCCGTCGTAGCGGCTTTGGCATAACCTTTGCCGATTAAGAAGTTATTGCCGTAGCCGTCCTTGACCTCCTTTACCTCGCCCGCCTTTCCGAGCCCTTTAACGTCTTTGATCAATAATACTTTCATCCATTATCCTTTTAAATTTAGCTTTAAATTTATAAACGCGGGCGGATCTGAAATTTTGTAAAATTTTATGAAACCTGCCCGCAGCCGCTCGCGCTTTTTTGATAAATTTTAAAATTTCATTTTGTGAAATTTGCCTATCCGCCGTGCGGCAAAATTTCAGCTAAAGCTTGCGTCCGTTCTTTCCCGCGATGATAAATCTTAGCGCGCTTAGTTTGATAAATCCGTCGCCGTCTTTTTGATTGAAGACCCTATCCTCTTCAAACGTCACAAAATCGGTATTAAACAAGCTATCGCTCTTACTCTCCCTGCCCAGCACGGTCACGTTGCCCTTATAAAGCTCTAGCTTAACCTTACCGTTTACGTGCTCTTGGGATTTGTTTATCAGCTCTTGAAGCAGCAAGCGCTCCGGGCTGAACCAAAAGCCGTTGTAGATAAGCTCGGCGTAGCGCGGCATTAGATCGTCTTTTAGATGCGCCGCGCCGCGATCTAGCGTGATGCTCTCGATCGCGCGGTGAGCCTTTAGCATGATCGTGCCGCCCGGAGTTTCGTAGCAGCCGCGACTCTTCATGCCTACGTAGCGATTTTCTACTAGATCTAGCCTGCCGATGCCGTTTTTAGCGCCGAGCTCGTTAAGCGCGGCTAGCATCTCGTGCGGCTTAAGCGCCTTGCCGTTTAGCTTTACGGGATCGCCGTGTTTGTATTCGATCTCGATGATCTCGCTCTTATCTGGCGCATTTTTAGGGCTCACGGTCCATCGCCACATATCCTCCTCAGGCGCATGAGCGGGATCTTCCAGCACCAAACCCTCGTAGGAGATATGAAGGATGTTAGCATCCATTGAATACGGCGATTTGCCTGGCTTTGAGGCGATGTCGATGCCGTTTTTCTTAGCATAAGCAAGCAGCTTCTCGCGAGAGTTCAGATCCCACAGCCTCCATGGCGCAATCACCTTAATATCGGGATTTAGCGCGTATGCGCCAAGCTCAAAGCGAACTTGGTCGTTGCCCTTGCCGGTCGCGCCGTGGCTTACAGCGTCCGCACCGGTTTTTTTCGCAATTTCGACTAGCTTTTTGGCGATCAGCGGGCGCGCGATCGACGTGCCCAAAAGATACTCGCCCTCATAAACTGCGTTTGCGCGAAACATCGGAAATACGTAATCTCGCACAAATTCCTCGCGCAGATCCTCTACGAAGATATTTTCCTTTTTGATGCCTAGTTTCACGGCTTTGTTTTTGATCGGCTCTAAATCCTCGTTCTGACCGATATCTGCAGTAAACGTCACCACATCGCAGCCGTAAGTATCGCCGAGCCACTTTAAAATAATGCTAGTATCAAGTCCGCCGGAATACGCTAAAACGACCTTTTTTACATCTTTTGCCATCTCAAATCCTTTACGTAAAATTTGGCGAAATTCTACCAATAAATAGTTTAATAGTTGCTTTTAAGGCAAATATCGCTAAACTCACGCCTATGAGAATCGATAAATTTTTAAACGCAGTAAATATCACTAAGCGGCGCGCCATCAGCGAAGATATGTGCAAAAGCGGCGTCGTAGCCGTAAACGGCATCGTAGCAAAGCCCGCCAAAGAGCTTAAAGTCGGCGACATAATCACAATAAGCTTTTTAGATAGAAAACAAAGCTTTAAAGTCCTAGCCTTTCCTAGCGCGAAAAATACGCCCAAAAGCGAGCAGGCAAAGTATGCCCAAGAGCTTTGAACTCGTCTGCGGCGAGGATGAAATTTCACGTCTCGTGCAAGCTCTGCCAAAAAGCGGCATAATCTTGCTGATCGGCGATCTTGCCAGCGGCAAAACAACGCTTGCGCGCGCGATCGTGCGAGCGCACGGATCGGATGAAAACGTAAGCTCGCCAACATTTTCAATTATGCAAAATTACGGCCAAATTTATCATTACGACATCTACAACGGCGGCTGCGAGGGGATTTTAAAAAACGGATTATTTGAAAATTTATTTGAAGAGGGGCTTCATCTGATCGAATGGGCGGATGAAAATTTGATAAATTTACTTAAAAAATACGAACTTGATTTTTGCGTAGTGAGGATCACGCCGCACGCGCAAGGGCGAAAATACGAGGTAAGCTATGCATAAACTGGAAGTCAGAGGTCTTAAAAAAACCATAAAAGGCACGCCGATCATCAAGGGCATCTCGCTGGAGCTTTACAACGGCGAGATCGTAGGGCTGCTGGGACCCAACGGAGCGGGCAAAACCACGACGTTTTATATGATCTGCGGGCTTATAAGCGCTAGCGGCGGCGATATATTGCTCGATGAGCGCAGCATCGCAAAGGTTCCGCTTCACAAGCGCGCCAAGCTCGGCATAGGCTATCTGCCGCAGGAAAGCAGCGTTTTTAAGGAGCTCAGCGTTGAGGAAAATTTAATGCTCGCCGCGGAGATCACCTACAAAAACAAGGCCGAAGCATCGCAAAAGGTCGATGAGATGTTAAATTTGCTCAACATCGAGCCGATCCGCCAACGCAAAGGCGTGAGTCTAAGCGGCGGCGAGCGCAGACGCTGTGAGATCGCGCGAAGCCTAATGATAACGCCTAAATTTCTGCTTTTGGACGAGCCGTTCGCGGGCGTCGATCCGATCGCGGTTAGCGACATCCAAAGCATCGTGCGAGACCTAAAAAAGCTCGGTATCGGCGTGCTCATCACCGATCACAACGTCCGCGAGACGCTTGCGATCTGCGACCGCGCCTACGTCATCAAAGACGGCGAGCTGTTCGCAGGCGGCACCGCAAAAGAGATAGCCAGCGATCCAAATGTGCGCAAATTCTACCTCGGCGAGGATTTTATAATCTAAATTTATCGCCGACGGCTCGCCGCAGGTTTTAAATTTACGTAAATTTTAAATTTAACGAGCGACTAAATTTAGATTTTACATTTAACGCGATTTTACGCGTGGCAAGCCGCGGCAGCGCTGCATTTTAACGACATTTTATCATTCATCAAATCAATGACGTTTTATCATTTATCAAACTCCTGCGATCCAATTATCGCGGTACTTTAACCATTTCCGCACCTTTAAAATTTGAAATTCCGCACATCCACCTGCTTTATCGCATGGCGCCTCCGGTTATTTTATCGGTCTTATCGCGCTTATTGCGTCGCCTTGAGCTATTATGTCGCCTTTTATTCGACGCTCTCACACTATAAATTGAACAGATAAAAGTATAAATTTACGCCGCCCTTAAATTAAAATCGTAAAATTTAACATATAATTTTACATATAATTATGTATTTAATTTTACAAAACTTAGAGCAAATTCCGAAATTTCGTTCTAAAATTTACCGACTCGTTTAACTAAAATTGCACTTTTATTTGCTCTGCGGGTTTAAATTTCGCTCATCTTAAAGCTTGCCGCGGAGTTTAAAATTTTAACCGGACGCCCAGCGCTTTCGGTTTAAATTTTAAAATTCTTAAAATTTTGGCGAGATCAAGGAGAGATTATGAAAAAAGTTCTACTTTCGTGCGCCTTAGTGGGCGCGCTTTTCGGCTTGGAGCTCGATGGATTCAGTGCGCCCGAGGGCTCGCTAATCACCGAGGACGCTTTTTACATCGCAAATCGCGGCAAAAACGAAGATTCGCTAGGCAGGAGCGGCTTTATAAGCAGGATCGTAAAAAATTCCAATGTCGTTGAGACCAATTTTATAGACGATCTGGTAAATCCCGGCGGGATGGCGCAGATCGGCGACGTGCTCTACGTGTGCGATCTGGATGCGATCAGAGGCTTTAGCAAAGGCCAGGAGGTTTTCAATCTAAAAATCGAGGGAGCGCAGGCCTTAAACGACGTCGTAGCGCTCGGTAGCGAGGTTTTGCTCGCAAGCGATAATGCGCGCAGCGTGATTTACAGCATAAATTTAAACGCAAAAAGCTACGATGAGTTCGCACGCATCGACCCATCGCTCGGCAATGCGGGCGCGCTTCTGCTCAAAGGTGACAAGCTTCTGATCACTACCTTCGATCTTAGCGGAAAGGTTCCTGGGCGCGTGCTAAGCATGGATCTAAAATCTCGCGAAATTTCGATCTTTGCCGATATGAAGGGGGTTTTCTACGGCATAGCGCGTGGAAAAAACGGCGAAATTTTAGTTAGCGACTGGGGTGAGGATCTTTTAAGCGGCAAAATTTGGCGTATCGATTCAAATGGACAGATACGCAAAATAAACCTCGGCGCGATGCAAAGACCTGCGGACATCTCAAGCGACGGCAAGGTCTTATTAATCCCAAAATCGCTAGAAAACAAAGTCGAGCTGATAAATTTGCCCTGAATAAGCCGCTTTTTTGCTCCGCCGCTTACGCGGCGGTACCCGCTAGAGAACCGAAGCTAGTTTCTGCGGTGCCAAAACTAATCGCCCTTTTTCGCGCGCACTCAAGAGCCAAATACGCCCAAAAGCCGCGCGTGCCGTCTTGCGACACGCAAATGCCGAGCCTACCGCAAAATTTGCAAATCCATCCGCTCTACTTTTAAATTTCCTCGCCTTAAATTCCATCGCTATAAATTCACTCGCCGCAGATATTTTCGCAGGCCGAGCGGCGCTAAATTTCAGCGCGGGATTTGACGCCGAGGCGTGCTTTTAACATACCTCGTCGTATCTGCGCGCGACCGAATTCTATGCGGCGGCACGATCTTGGCTCCTGCGCGCTGTCGCTGTACGGGCGCGCGGAGCTTACCATTCTACGCAGCACCTATGTTTAGGCTGCTTCGGGGCGTCCGCGCGTAGAACCTATTTCTCTGTGCGCCCCTCCCAGACGGCGGGGGCGTCAAGCTCTACGTATGAGTTTAAAATTTCATACGGCTCGTAGCTAAATTTATACGCTAGGCTCGGGCACTGCTTCACCGCGTAGCCCAGATAGATCCATCGTAGCCCCAGATCTTGGGCAAACTCGATCTGTTTTAAAAGCGAAAATTTACCCAGACTTAGATGCGGCAGATACGGATCGTAGTAGCAATACACCGAGCTGATGCCGTCATCCACGATATCGATGAGATCGACGCAGATAAGTCGCCCGTCCTCGCCGTAGTAAGAGATTTCTTTGCCGAAGTCGCCGTGGCCCTGGACGTAAATTTCGTCATATCGCTCAAAATCGATCTCTTGCACAGGCCAGCCCTTTTTTAGATGCATGTAGTCGTGATAAAGTGCGAAAAGCTCCAAACGCGCATCGTTTAAAAGCGGGCGAGATTGCCATACATAGGCGGTCGTGCGATTATTTTTATAGACGCGGCGGTGCGATCTGCTAAATTTAAAATTTAAAGCATCGACGCGCAGGCTTTTACACTCCGCGCAGGCTGCGCAAACGGGCTTTTGAAAATACCTGCCGAAGCGGCGGTAGCCGTGCTGCACTAAGTTTGAATTATACTCGAAGTCGCAGTCTTTTATGTAGAGATACTCGCTGCGTGCGGCTCTGCCGCCTAGATAGGGGCAGGCAAAATCCAGCGTACAAAATGGAATTTCAGTCATTCAGCTTTTTGATATTTGCCGCGTCTACGTATTTTAAAAACTCGTCTTTGAGGCGCTTTTCGCGTGCGGCGATGCTTTCTTTGGCTATGTCAAATTCCTCCGCGGTGCCCCCTAGACCGCTTTCGCTTTGCAAGCTCAAATCATCATCTTTAAAAATATCTTTAAACTCGTCGCGATTTGGATTAGGTTTTTTGGGCTTTTTGGGCGCGGAACTTGCCGTCTTGTCCTTAAGCATATCCTTTTTTATATCTTTTAAACTATCTAAAAAATCCATGCTCTTTCCTAAATCCGCGCAGATTTGCGCATCGCAGCGATGATAGCTGCGATCGCTTCGTTTTTATTCGGCTGCATATCATCGATAGTGTTTTCTAAAATTTTGTCTAAATTTTTCTCGACGTAGCTCGTGTCGAAAAAGCCGAGTCGGAATTCGCGCGATTTGCTGATGCTGAGTAAAAACGGAATGATGGTGCGCACTCCCTCGATACGAAATTCCTTCAGCGCGCGCTCTAGTTTATTAACAGCTAGGTCGTAGTCGGTGGTTTTGATGATTAGCTTGGCTAGAAGAGAGTCGTAAAACGGCGGAATTTTATAACCTTTGTAGATGTGGCTATCGACGCGCACGGAAGGACCGAGTGCTGGATAATAGTCGCTGACAGTACCGGGAACCGGGGTGAAATTTTTCCAGACGTTTTCGGAGGTGATACGCGCTTCGATCGCGTAGCCGTGCGGCTTGATATCGCTTTGCTCAAGCTCTAAAATTTCGCCGTTTGCGATGCGGATCTGGCGTACGACGAGATCGACGCCCGTGACCTCCTCAGTGATGCCGTGCTCGACCTGGATACGGGTATTCATCTCCATAAAATAGAAGTTATTGTAGTCATCGAGCAAAAATTCTACCGTGCCGACATTGGTGTAATTCACCGCTTTTGCCGCAGCGACTGCAGTCGTACCCATAGTTTTACGTAGATGCTCGCTTATCGAGGGACACGGCGCAATCTCGATGATCTTTTGGTGGCGGCGCTGGATCGAGCAATCGCGCTCGCAAAGATGGATAATGTTTCCATAATTGTCGCCGATGATCTGAAACTCGATATGGCGCGGCTTGACGACGAGCTTTTCCATAAAAATTTCATCGTTGTTAAAAAAGGTCTTCGCCTCCCTCGTGCACGAGTCGTAGGCGCTCTGCATATCCTTCTCGTCCCACACCTCGCGGATACCGCGTCCGCCGCCGCCGCCGCTAGCCTTTAAAATTACGGGATAGCCGATCTCGCGCGCATATTTTTTGATCGTATCCATGCTCTCGTGATTTAGCTTTTCGGTGCCGGGCACGATCGGGATGCCGTTCTTGCGCATCAGATAGCGAGCGATGTTTTTATTGCCCATTTTGCGGATAACGTCGGGTTTTGGACCGATGAAAATAATGCCCGCGTCTTCGACCTCTCTTGCAAAGTCGTAATTCTCGCTCAAAAAGCCGTATCCAGGATGTATCGCATCGGCACCGCACTCTTTGGCGACTTCTACGATCTTTTTGGCATCCAGATAGCCTTTTAGCGCATCGGTACTGACCTCGTAGGCCTCATCGGCGATTTTTACGTGTAAGCAATCGACGTCGGGTTTGGTGTAGATCGCGACGCTTCCGATATGCAGATCTCTGCAGGCTCTAATGATCCTAACCGCGATCTCGCCGCGATTAGCGATAAGAATTTTACGTATCATAAATAATTGCCTCTTTTAAAGAAATACCGCGGTAATAATAGTATAAAAAATTTTATAGCAAGTTGAAATTCATAAAAGGCGGTTGAAATTCCGAATAAAATTTAAAGAAGATTTATGGTGCCCGAGGTCGGAATCGAACCGACACGAGGTCGCCCCCGCCAGATTTTGAGTCTGGTGCGTCTACCAATTTCACCACTCGGGCATTTAAAAAGTTATGATTGTATAAATTTAAAAGAGAAAAGCCCCGAAGACGGGGCTTAGAGCAAGAAAATTATTTTTTCTTCTTGCCTTTTGCAGCTGCAACAGCCTCTTTTAGCTGTTTGCCAACTTTAAATTTTACTACTTTAGTAGCAGGAGATTTGTAGGTTCTGTTTGTACCAGGAACTTTACCCTCGCGAGCTGCACGCTCTGCGATGCCGAAAGATCCAAAGCCGATGAAGCTTATGTCATCACCTTTTACCAAAAGCTCTTTGATAGCCTCAAGTGCAGAATCAACTACCTTAACGGTATCTTTTTTAGAAAGACCTGCCTTCTCGGCAACTACTTGGATAAAATCAGCTTTTTTCATGCTAATCCTTTAAAATAAAGTGGTTTCGGCGGTATTCTACAATAGTTTCGCAAAAAATACAATAGTTTTTTAAGAAAAAAACGCAAAAATCGGCAAAATTTAGCCGAATTTAGCCCAAATTCGTCAATTTTTCAGATTTTGCTTCTTTAAATTTCAAAATTCCGCCATATTTTTGGGGCTGATTTTTGAAATTTCGCCCGGTTTTGAAAAATTTTAAAATTTCTCCTCTCCGCGCCTCATTTTTGTAAAATTTCGCCTAAATTTGCCGCTTTAAAATATATAAACTATATTTTGTTATAATCCGCGCAAAATTTCAAAGGTTTTTTTATGACTAAAATTTTAATGATAGAGGACGATTTAGAACTCGCCGAAATTTTAAACGAATATCTGCAGCAATACGATATTGAAGTAACCGTCGCGGACGATCCGTTTTTGGGACTTTCTAAGCTAAATTTAGAAAATTTCAACCTCGTGATTTTAGACCTCACGCTTCCTGGAATGGACGGGCTTGAGGTCTGTAAAGAGATCCGCAAAAACACCGATATACCGATCATAATCTCAAGCGCCCGCCACGATCTGACCGATAAGATCAACGCTTTTGACTTCGGCGCGGACGATTATCTGCCAAAGCCCTATAATCCGCAAGAGCTTTTGGCGCGCATCAAACGCCACATCGAGCGCTACGACATAAACTCGCTCCAGCGCGCCGCAAAGCCAAAAAAAGACCTCGAGGTGGACGATTTCCGCCACGTCATCAGCTTCAAAGGACAGCCGCTATCGCTCACCATCGCCGAATACGACGTGCTTTCGTATCTCATCAAAAAGGAAGGCGGCGCGATCACCCGCGAGGAGCTCATCTACAACTGCAGCTCCATAAGCGAGGAATCCTCGAGCAAGAGCATCGACGTCATCATTGGCCGCATCCGCCTAAAGCTTGGCGAAACGTCCAAGGCGCCCAGCTACATCCACGCCATCCGCGGCGTAGGATATAAGCTGATACAATGAGCGGACTTGCGCCGGACAGGCGATGCGATGAAATTCCGATGCTCGCAGTTTTAAAGCTTTAAATTTAATTGGTTTTGGTGCGGCGAAATTTAAAGCTCAAATTCCGCACGCTTTTACTATTAAAATTTAAGGCGCCGCAATTGAAGTGTTAAAATTTTACGATAAAATTTTATAGTTATAAATTTGGCACGCGATTTTAAATGGGCGTGGAATTTTATCGTTGTAAATTTCGGCAAAATTCGGCGCTGCGGGCAATGACGAGCTGTAAAAAACCGAGCTGAGAGCGGCGAAAGGGCGAAATTTTAAAATTTAAAGCAGCGCGGATGTTAAAATTTAAAAGCGCCACGCTTTGCGATAAAATTTTAAAATTTAACGCGCCGCACCTTTAAGACGCGCCGCAAATTTAAAGCCGGGTAAGCCGCAAGCCGCTCCGCGTGCCAAAGCAAAGCAAGCCCGCGGCTTCAAAGCTTTAAAATTTTAAAAATTTAAGGATCATATAAATTTAATGAAAGTAAGATCGTCGATTTTTTATACCATCACGTTCATCTTTGCACTCGCTGCTGTGGGCGTTTCGCTCGCCCTACTCTGGCTCATCGGCTACGATCAGCAAAACTATACCCGCGAGCTAAACTCCAAGTACTCCATCGTCGCGCGCGCAAACCTATATCAGATGAGCAAGCTCATCAGCGATGTCGAATACGAACGGCAGGTCGCAAATTTCGAGTTTTCGACCATCCGCGATGAAGCCAAGCGCGATGAGATCATCAAAGGCGCCGAAATTTTAGATAGCATCTCCGCAGACATCGGCTCTGCTGATATCCTGCTTTTTAAACGTAAGCACTATCTAAAAATCACTCACGCTGGCGAGACGCGGCTTTTAAACGACAAGGATTATCAGCCCTATCGCTACGATATTTTCAAAGCGATCTACGGCGTCATTTTGGCGATCATCCTGCTTGCGTATATCTTCATCATCCGCAAAATTCGCCCCCTTCGCAAGCTCAAACGCCAGATCGATAAATTTGCTAAAGGTAATCTTCAGATCAAGGACGTAAGTGCAGGAAACGACGAAATTTCCGAGGTTTCGCACGCATTTTACGAGGCGGTCACGCAGATAAAGAAGCTCAACGAATCGCGCCATCTGTTTTTGCGAAACATAATGCATGAGCTCAAAACCCCCATCACAAAGGGTCGTATCGCCGTCGAGATGATCGAGCGCGGCAAAAATCAGGAGCGCCTCATCTCGGTCTTTGAGCGGCTGGAGAGCCTAATCAACGAATTTGCGGCGGTCGAGCGCGCGACTGCGGGCACGGCGCTAATCGAACGCGGAATTTTTCCCATGGATGAAATTTTAAAAGAGGCGCTCGGCATCGCGATGATCGAGCCCGGCTGCGTCACGCTGCAAAATCCGCTAGGCCTGAGCTTAAACGTCGATCTGAAGCTCTTTTGCGTCGCAGTGAAAAATTTAATCGACAACGCCGTAAAATACGCCGCAGACGGTAAAATTTTAATCCGCCTAAACGCAGAAACGATGGACTTCATAACGCTCGGCGAGCCGCTACAGAAGGATTTTAGCTACTACAAAGAGGTCTTTGTAAAGGGCACGAACGCCAAGCAAAGCTTCGGCCTGGGGCTCTACATCGTCGATAATATCGCCAAGGCGCACGGGCTAAAATTCCTCTACCGCAGGGAGGATGAGTTAAACGTATTTTATTTTGAGGGGATCGAAAATATAGCGACGTTATGAAATTTAAGCACATTTTTTATATTATTGCGCCAAAAATTCGAAACGAGAAGATGCGAAATTTCATATTTTTAGCGCTATTTTTAACCGCGACATTATTTTTTCTGCCTCGCGGCGCACAAGCCGAGAGCTTTATCACCGACGAGGAGTACGGCGCGATGCTGTATAAAAACCCCCGCGGCGTGGGCTGCGATAAGTGCCACGGCGAAAAGGGCGAGGGCTCGCTGATCGTAAAGTATAAAGAATTTAACCGCACCTCGGGCGCCTACTACGAGCGCGCCCTAAACGCGCCGCCGATTAACAATCTCTCGCTTCAGGAGCTCGCCGACGGGATCAGCAGCTCGCGCGACGTGATGCCCAGCTACTTCCTGACGCAAAACGAGATCATCATCATCTACAAATATATAAAATCGATAAATCAACCCAAAAAGAAGGAGAAAAAATGAATAATCACGACGAATTTTTAGCAGCACAAAAACTTATCCCAGGAGGCGTCGATTCGCCGGTGCGAGCATTCGGTAACGTTGGCAGCGAGCCTTTTATGGTAGATCGCGGCGAGGGCTCGTACATCTACGATGTCGAGGGTAAAAAATATCTCGACTTCGTGCAGAGCTGGGGTCCGCTCATCTTCGGTCACGCCGACGCGGACATTGAGCGCGCCGTCGTGCAGACCGCCAAAAAAGGGCTAAGCTTCGGCGCATCTAGCCCGCTTGAGACGCAGCTTGCTTCGCTCGTGCTAAAAAATTTCGATTTCCTAGACAAGATCCGCTTTACCAGCAGCGGCACGGAAGCCACGATGAGCGCGATCCGCCTCGCGCGCGCCTTTAGCGGACGGGATAAAATTTTAAAATTTGAGGGTTGCTACCACGGCCACAGCGACAGCCTGCTCGTCAAAGCGGGCAGCGGCGCAAGCACCTTCGGTAACGCAAGCAGCGCGGGCGTGCCTGGGGATATCGCAAAAAATACCTACCTAGCCAGATACAACGACATACAAAGCGTAAAGGACATCCTAGCGCAAAACGACATCGGCACGATCATCATCGAGCCGATCGCGGGAAATATGGGCCTAGTACCCGCTGATCCTAAATTTTTAACCGAGCTCCGCGCGCTGTGCGATGAGAAAAAGATGGTGCTGATAATCGACGAGGTAATGAGCGGCTTTCGCGCGAGCGAGCTAGGCAGCTACGGCATTTACGGCGTCCGCGGCGATCTGGTGACCTTCGGCAAGGTCATCGGCGGCGGTATGAGCGTAGCGGCGTTTGCGGGCAAGCGCGAAATCATGGATATGATAAGCCCGCTAGGAGCGGTGTATCAAGCAGGCACGCTAAGCGGAAACCCCGTCGCAATGGCCGCAGGTATCGCCAGCCTAAGTAAAATTTACGCTAGCGGCGGCCTTTACGAAAGACTCGGTGAGCTAGCACACAGGCTTACGGACGGGCTTTGCGCCATAGCACGGCGCCGCGGCATCGCGCTGCAAACCGCCTGCGTAGGCTCGATGTTCGGCTACTTTTTTGCAGACGAAGAGGTGCGCGACTACGACGGCGCCCTGCGGGCAGACACCGCGCGCTTTGCGAAATTCCACGGCGAAATGATTAAGCGCGGCGTATTTTTGGCGCCTAGTCAGTTTGAGACGGGCTTTATCTGCTCCACGATGAACGAAGCGCAGATCGACTTTGCGCTAAACGCCGCAGATGAAGCGATGGCGGCGCTTTGAGGGCTGCATTTTAAATTTAATCGGATTTTAGATGAGAGTAACGAAAAATTTAAACAAAATCGTAAAGGGCGCCTGTGACATCAGCCTAGGCATCTCAATCGTCGTAGCGATCGGCATCGGAGTAGCGATCGGACTTGGGCTGCGGCACCTCACGGGCTCGCTGCTTCTGCTCTGGCTTGGCATCGCCATCGGCATCGCGGCGGCATTCTTGAACGTTTACCGTGCGTGCAAGGCGCTAAATTCGAGCCTAAAAGAGCTCGAGGACGATCCGAGATACAAGGCGGATCCGAAAAATTTTGACGACGACGATGAATGGGATGAGCGGGATTGAATAGGCGGTTTTTGCTCATATACTGCACGCTAAACGCGGCGTTTGCCCTGCTTGGGCTAGCGCTTTGCGGCGGCGGATTTTTGGGCGCGGGCTCTTTCGTCGTGCGGGCGCTTGCGTGGCTTCTTAGCTTGGAAGCGGGATTTTTGGGCGCATTCGGCGCGGTATATTTTTCATTTCGCGCTTACCGCAACAAAATAGAAGATGAGCTAAGAGCCGGTAAATACGATGAATTTTTATGGCGAAGTCCTAAAAATTCCGCAGGTTTCATAAGCGGTAAAACTTCCGCCAGCGATACGAATGCCGCAAGCTTTGGCGGCGAAAACCGAGGCGACGTAAGCGACGGCGATGAAATTTCATACGGCAAAATTTGCGGCGGTGAAATTTTAAAGAGCGAAAGCTTTAGGGGCGTAAATTCAGGCGCTGAAATTTCAAACGCGCAAAATTCCGAAGGCGCCGTAAATTTCACAAGCGGCGAGACCAGCACCGAAAACGGCGATAGTTGCGCTCTGTACGACGAAACCGCCGCCGAGCGTACCGCAAGCTCCGCCGATATAAATTTTACTCGCAGCTCAAATTTAGACGCCGAGCGCAGCAGAACCGCTGCTACCAAGCGCGACTTAAATTCTACCGAAGGCAACCGCAACGAAATCTCCGCTTGCAACGCGACCGCTTTGGGACACGTCGCCGATAAATTTAATATGAAAGATTGCGCGACTTGCGGCAACTCACACGGCGGCATAAACGACGAAGCTAGCGATAGTTCGCAAGACGGCATAGGCGAGCGTTACGACGACTTAAAAAGCGAAGCGAGCGGCGACGGCTTAGATAGCGGCGAGCGGAGCGACGGCACAGATAGCGGCAATCGTGGCGGCGATGTAGATAGCGAACCGGACGACGGTACGAGCGATTTTGGGGGTGGGATTGGCGACGCGCACGACGGATCAAATGATGATTTCGACGGCGCGGACGATTTTGAGGGCGAGCTTGAGCGGAGCGAGGTTCGGAGTAATTTTGCGGGGGCGTTTTTCTCTCCGTTTAAAATTCTATCCTACGCGGCGCTCGTAGCGGCGATCTATCTGCTTGCCAAGCTGTCCTTGCTAAACCCGCTAGCGATTATCTTGGGCGTTACGATCATTCCTCTAGGTACGATGATTGCTGCTTTCGGCGGCAAAGACGCGCGCTAAAAGCTCAAACGGCGCGAGCAGAACACTTTAAATTTTAAAATTTAGCTTGGGCGGGATTGAGCGCAGTCAGACGCAGGATAAAAATCTCACTACGATGCCCGCCATCGCGAGCCACACCACGGATACCGCACGTTTCGGCACGTACCCGGGCGGGCTAAATTTATAAAATTTGCGCTGCGCATCTTTAGACTTCTGCGTAAATTTAAATCGCTCATTGCAAGCCGTAGAAATTTTACCGGCATTTCTCGCGTAATTCTAAAACTAAATTTAACCGCCGCGAATTGCAATTCAGCGCGAAATCCTTATCTATATTTAATTAAATTTTAGCTACCATTACGCAAAATTTGAGGAAAAATTATGAATTATGATACCTTGAAAAAAATCTTTTTTCGATTTGATCCAGAAACCGCTCACAAGATCGCAGAATTCGGACTTCGCGCGCTCTATGCGACTCCGGGCGGACTTGAAGCTTTGGCAAAATTCGGCGTTTATAAAGATGAAATTTTAACTCAAAATATATGGAATCTCAGCTTTGATAATCCCGTAGGTATCGCGGGAGGCTTTGACAAAAACGCCACGATGATCGCGCCGCTGGCTGCTCTTGGCTTCGGACACATCGATTTTGGCACCTTTACGCCGCGCCCTCAAAGCGGCAACGAAAAGCCGCGACTTTTTCGCCTCGTTAGCGAGCAGAGCATCCAAAACGCGATGGGCTTTAACAACGAAGGCGCCGATGTTATCGAGCATCGCGTGCGAAAAATTTATCCTTTTAAAATCCCGATCGCCGCAAATATCGGCAAAAACAAAGCTACCCCGAACGAGGATGCGCTGAGCGATTATGAGGTCTTGGCGCGTAAATTTGACGGGCTGTGCGATTTTTTCATCATCAACGTAAGCTCGCCGAACACCCCAAATCTGCGCGCTTTGCAAGAAAACAGCTTCATAAGCGAGCTCATCGGAGCGATGAAAAAGATCACGAACAGGCCGCTCGTCTTAAAGCTGGCGCCCGATATGAGCGCGGATCAGGCGATCGCGCTGTGCGAGTGCGCGGTGCAAAGCGGCGCAAGCGGCATCATCATAAACAACACCAGCGTTGATTATTCGCTAAGCCCCAATGCTAGGGACTTTGGCGGTCTAAGCGGTAGGCTGATCACCGAAAAATCGCGCGAGCTTTTCGCACAGGTCGCTCGCGAGCTCTTCGGCCGCACGATCCTAATCAGCTGCGGCGGCATAGACAGCGCGCAGGAGGCCTACGAGCGCATCAAATCAGGCGCGAGCCTGGTTCAAATTTTTACCGCCTTTATCTTCAAAGGCCCGTTCGTCGCAAAATCGATCAACGAGGGGCTAGCAGAGCTTTTGCGCGCGGACGGCTTTAATAACATAAGCGAGGCGGTCGGGGCGAATTTAAAAGATCGCGCGGGCGAAGGATACGGCATCAGAGGCGATCAGGCCGAAAATCGCGGCGACGGCTCGGATTTGCGCGCTTACGAAAGCAAAGAGGCGGATAAAATTTCAAGCGCACCCGAAGGCGAGGAAACGAGTGAAATTTCAAACGCACCCGAAAGCAGGGATGCGGACGAAATTTTAAACGACGGCAAAAGCGAGATATCGAATGCCCAAGCTGATGAAATTCCCGCTGCTAAAACAGATGAAATTCCAACCGCTCAAACAAACTCAAGCTCCGAAGCAGACGAAAATTCTAGCGCTTCGGCAAATTTAAATGCTTTGATAAACACAGATACTGCGACGGATCAAAGATCAATCGAGCAAAGCGGTGCGGAGAGCGGAAATTCGGAGATTAAAAGCTCAAAACGAAGCAGCGCAAAAAGCGAAAATTTAGAAGCTAAAAGCGCAAAGCAAGGCAGCACCGATGAGAAACAGGATAAAATTTCAAAAAGAGCTTCCAAAAGCGGTGCGGATCAAAAACAAAGTCAAATTTCAAAAAGCGGCATAACCTCCAAACGCGGTAAAATTTCAAAGGACGCTACGCAAAAAGACGCCGTACAAAAAGATACTGCGAAAGATAACGACGCTTCGCAGAAAGATGGCGCGCAGAATACTGCGCAGTATGATGACGCTTCGCAGAAAGATGGCGCGCAGAATACTGCGCAGCAAAAGGGCGCTGCAGCTAAAAACCTCTCGCAAAGCGGCGCAAAGAGCGAGAATTTAGAGGCCAAAAACGCGAAACAAAGCAGCGCGGCAAGCAAAACCACCAAAACCAAAACTGCGCCAAAAAATATAACCGCAACTAAAGCCGCGCCAAAAAACGACATAGAAAGTAAAAATTCTAAAACTAAAGCCGCGTCAAAAAATAGTGCGGAAAGCAAAAGCTTAAAAGCCAAAAACGCAAAGCAAAGCGGCGCAAAAACTAAAAATGCCGAGGCTAAAGAGATCAAAGAGCTTAAAGAGGCTAAAAAAGCGAGCGGTGCCCAAGACGCGGAGCAAAACTCAAGCAAAAAACGAAAGGCGAAAAAAGATTAATGTTTCCGAAATTTAAGAAAATCACGCTGCAAAACGGACTTCAAATTTATCACATCCCGATGAATAAAGGCAGCGGCGTCATCAGCGTGGACGTGTTTTACAACGTCGGCTCGCGCGACGAGACGATGGGCAAAAGCGGCATCGCGCACATGCTGGAGCATCTAAATTTTAAATCCACGAAAAATCGCAAGGCGGGCGAGTTTGACGCGATCGTAAAGGGATTTGGCGGCGTAAACAACGCAAGCACGGGCTTTGATTACACGCACTACTTCATTAAGTGTGCGAGCTCAAATTTAGAGGTCTGCTTGGATCTTTACGCCGACATAATGCAAAACTTGAGCCTCAAAGACAAAGAATTTCAGCCCGAGCGCAAGGTCGTGCTCGAGGAGCGGCTGTGGCGCACCGATAACGATCCGTTCGGATATCTATTTTTCAGGCTCTACAACGCCGCGTTTTTGTACCACCCGTACCACTGGACGCCGATCGGCTTTCGCAAGGATATCGAAAACTGGAGCATCAAAGATATCAAGGAATTTCACGCTAAATTTTATCAGCCTCAAAACGCCGTACTGCTGATCACTGGCGACATCGGCGAAAAGGCGGCGTTTGATGCGGCCAAAAAACACTTCGCGCCCGTAAAAAACAAAAGCGAAATTCCGCGCCTTCACTGCACCGAGCCCGCGCAAGACGGCGAAAAGCTTAGCGTTATTTATAAAAACAGCGAGGCGCAGATCGTGGCCGTCGCCTTTAAAATTCCGCCGTTTAACCATCCTGACGCCGCGGCGATTAAAGCGATGGATATATATCTTAGCGGCGGCAAGAGCTCGCTTTTACAGCGCGTGCTGGTCGATGAGAAAAAGCTCGCCAATCAGATCAACATCTACGATATGAGCGCCAAGGACGAGAATTTATTTATAGTCTTTGCCGTTTGCAACCAAGGCGTAAGCGGCGAGGCGCTGAGGGATGAAATTTTAGCGCTGATCGAAAAAGCCAAAAAAGCAAAAATAAGCGACGACGATATGCTAAAGATCAAAAACACCCTAAGTAGCGATCTGATCTACTCTCTCGACAGCGCTAGCAAGGTAGCGCAGATGTACGGCAGCTACATCGTCCGCGGCGATCTGGACGCGCTATTTAGGCTGGAGCGCGAGATCAAAAGCCTAGATAAAAACGCGGTTAAAAAAGCGATGAAGACCTATCTAAGCCTTAAAAATTCCACGAGCATTATCTTACGAAAGGAAAACGATGAATAAAAATGTCATAATCGGCTCTATGACGGCGCTGATCACGCCTTTTAAAGAGGGCAAATTGGACGAGCAGACCTACGCCAAGCTCATCAAAAGACAGATCGCAAACGGCATAAGCGCGGTCGTACCCGTCGGTACCACGGGCGAGAGCGCGACGCTGACGCACGACGAGCACCGCGTCTGTATCGAGATCGCCGTAGATGCGTGCAAGGGCACGGACGTTAAGGTGTTAGCGGGCGCGGGCAGTAATGCAACTCACGAAGCGATCGGACTCGCGCAGTTTGCACAGGCTCACGGCGCGGACGGAATTTTATCCGTAGCGCCCTACTACAACAAACCCACCCAAAAGGGGCTGTATCTGCACTACAAAGCGATCGCGAGCTCGGTAGATCTGCCGGTGCTGCTATATAACGTCCCGGGTCGCACCGGCTGCGACATCGCCGCAGATACGATCATCAAGCTTTTTAACGACTGCGAGAACATCTACGGCGTCAAAGAAGCAAGCGGCAGCATCGATAAATGCGTCGATCTACTCGCGCACGAGCCGCGCCTTAGCGTGCTTAGCGGCGAAGATGCGATCAACTATCCGATACTAAGCAACGGCGGCAAGGGAGTGATCTCGGTTACGGCAAATTTACTGCCCGATTACACGGCGAAGCTTACGAAATTTGCGCTGCAAAATGAGTTTTTAAAAGCCAAGCAGATCAACGACGATCTCTACGCGATCAATAAAATTTTATTCTGCGAGAGCAATCCGATCCCGATCAAAGCGGCGATGTATATTGCAGGCCTAACGCCGAGTTTAGAGTACCGCTTGCCGCTTTGCGAGCCGAGCACGGAAAACCTCAAAAAAATAGAAAACGTAATGAAACAATACGCTATCAAAGGATTTTAATTGACGAACGAATTTAAAGGAAAAACGCTAGTTATCAGCGGCGGCACGAGAGGCATAGGCAGGGCGATAGTTTTGGAATTCGCAGCTGCGGGAGCAAATATCGCTTTTACGTATAATTCCAACGAGGAGCTAGCGACTTCGCAAGCAGCCGATCTTGAGAAGGCTTACGGCATCAAGGCACGCGCTTATGCGCTCAATATCTTAGAGCCCGAGACCTACAAGGAGCTCTTTGCCAAGATCGACGAGGATTTTGCGCGAGTGGATTTTTTCATCTCAAACGCCATCATCTCGGGTCGCGCGGTCGCGGGCGGATACACTAAATTTATGAGGCTAAAGCCGCGCGGTATCAACAATATCTTTACCGCGACCGTAAATGCCTTCGTCGTGGGCGCACAAGAAGCCGCAAAGCGCATGGAGGCGGTAGGCGGCGGCTCGATCATATCGCTTAGCTCCACGGGAAATTTAGTCTATATCGAAAACTACGCGGGTCACGGCACGGCGAAAGCCGCAGTTGAGGCGATGGCACGCTACGCCGCGACCGAGCTCGGCGAAAAAAACATCCGCGTAAACGTAGTAAGCGGCGGACCGATCGAGACGGACGCGCTGCGGGCCTTTACGAACTACGAGGAGGTGCGCGATAAAACCGCCGAGCTTAGCCCGCTAGGACGTATGGGGCAGCCGGAGGATTTGGCGGGAGCATGTTTATTTCTATGCTCGAGCAAGGCTAGCTGGGTGACGGGGCACACCTTCATCGTCGATGGCGGAACAACCTTTAAATAATGCTAAATTTACCCAATATTTTAGCGAGCTTTCGCGTTGCGCTGGCGCCGCTGTTTTTCTGGCTGATCTTACTAGCCGGTCATGCGGACGGCGGCGGCATGGTGGGCTCGGTGCACGTAAGCTGGATCGATTATTTTGCCGCGCTAGTCTTTGTAATCGCCTCCGTTACGGACTTTTTCGACGGATACATCGCGCGCTCTTGGAACCAAAAAACGAGGCTCGGCGCTATCATCGATCCGCTCGCCGATAAGATGCTGACGCTTGCGGGCTTTTTGGGGCTTATGTTTATCGGGCGCGCCAGTCCGTGGGCGATCTATCTGATCCTAATCCGCGAGTTTTTCATCACTGGCCTTCGCGTGGCGATGGCGGGCGACGGCGTAGAGGTCGCCGCGTCGATGGCGGGCAAGGTGAAGACGGTCTTTCAGATGATCGCTATCGGCTGGCTAACGATGCAGTGGCCCTACGCAAACGCCCTACTCTGGATCGCGGTCGCACTGACGCTATATTCGGGCTTTGAATATATTTTGGCCTACGCGCGAGCAAAGCATTGAACTAGGTTGTATAATTATGTTTAAATTTAAACTTTATTTTATTAGTAAAATGGCTGCTACTTAATCTTTATAATTTTAAACGAGGTATGAAATATGACTGATGATTTAAAAAGACGGTATGAAAAGTTAGTAAAATTTTTAGGCGAAGTTCTTGGTCAGAACTATGAAATAGTTCTGCATGATATAAATCAAAAGGGCTCAAGCGTAGTAGCCATCGAAAACTCTCATATCAGCGGGCGTAGTATAAACTCCCCGCTAACGGGTTTTGCTTTGGATCTCATCCAATCAAAAAAGTACCTAGAATGCGATTATATAACCAATTATAAGGCAAAAACTAGTTCAAATTTAAAGATCAACGGCTCGACCTTTTTTATAAAAAATGGACAAAATATTGAAGGAATGCTATGTATAAACTATGACGGAAGTAAATTTGAAAAACTTTCAAACGATCTTTTAAAGCTTGCAAATTTAACTGCGCAAGACGCCAAAACAAGCGCCCAAGACGCAATAGAGCAACTTAGCGAAAATATAGAAGAGATTATAGAGGATATACTGAAAAGGCATGATCTAAACGCGAGCGATCCAAAGCCTAAAAATAGGGCTAAATGCATTAAGAAGCTTTATGAAAACGGAATTTTCAACGTCAAGGGATCGATACCCAAAGTAGCCAAATATCTAAATATCTCAGAACCGAGCGTTTATCGTTATCTGCAAAAAAACCAAAACGACTAACATTATTGTATAAAATTTTTTTACCAACATGCTTAATCGTTGCTTTTATTAAATTGTATCTAAATTTAATAATTTTTTATCAAATTATTTTAAATTTGAGAAAAAAGGCGACTATATTTGAATTAACCCTAAATCTTTAATAAAATATAATAAATTTCTCTTAGTTATCTTCAAATTTCAATAAAAATTTATCTTATATCTTGTAAAATTCTTTATAAATAATAAAATTTTATTGCATAGGAGGAGCTTTATGAGCAAATATCCAAAGGCTATAGGTCCTTATAGCGCTTATAGGGTCTGTGGAGATCTGATATTTATTTCAGGTCAACTACCAATCAACCCTACCGATGGCAAGCTTGTAGATGGCATAGAAGCCCAAACGAAAAGATCGCTTGAAAATATAAGTGCCGTATTGAGCGAGCTCGGGCTTGGCTTTGAAAATATCGTAAAAACAACTGTATTCTTATCGAATATTGGAAATTTTGCCAAAATGAATGAAATTTACGGAGGCTATTTTAAGGAGCCGTACCCCGCAAGAAGCGCCTTTGCGGTCAAAGACTTACCAAAGGACGCTATGGTAGAGATAGAAGTAATCGCCAAAAAATAAGGTTGATTTAGCTCGTTACCATACGCGCCATGGGTACTATGGCATAGGTTTCGGGTTAAATTCGTTACGTTTATGTTTAATTTTAAACAAATATTATAACAAGGACAAAACAATGTTAGGACTAATCATAGCCTTGGCTATCATAGCATTCTTAGTTTTTATGCTTTATAAGAAGGTCAACGCACACGCAGCCTTACTTATAAGCGGTCTTTTACTACTGGCTCTAGCAGCTATTTTTGGTATAGGAGATATTATAGAGTCTAAAAAGAGTTTAAATTTTGCATTTTTTGATCTGTTTGAAGTGATAAATCAAAAAATGTCCTCTACTCTTGCGGGACTCGGCCTTACCCTCATGTGTATAGCAGGATTTTCTGCATATATGGATCATGTAGGAGCTAGTTACTCGCTTTTTAAGGTATTTGAAAAGCCGCTTCAAAAGGTCAAAAACCCATATATGCTACTAGTCGTTTCCTATTTTGTAGTGCAAATCATCGTCCTTTTTATCCCATCTCATGCAGGGCTTGCACTACTTTTAATGGTTACGCTATATCCTATTTTAATTAGAACCGGAGTTAGTAAGCTCTCGGCACTTTCGGTAATAGGCTCTTGTCAGTTTATCGATCACGGTCCCGGAAGCGGAAACGTAATATATGCTTCAAAAGTAGCAGGCATTGATCCTGCGGTTTATTTCGTAAGCCATCAACTTCCTACGACCATTCCTATCATCATAGCCGTTGCGATTACTGTATATTTTTCGCAAAGATATTTTGATAAAAAAGAAGGCTTCGTATTTGATGCCGTTGCGGTGGAGGATGATCTCAAAGAAGCCGGAGAAAAAGAGATCAAAAAGCCGCCTCTTATTTATGCTATACTTCCCATAATTCCGATAGTTCTAATACTTGGCTTTAGTAAAATTTTCGGCAGCTCTATTAAAATGAATGTGCCGGTAGCTATGCTGATTTCGACTGTGGTCGCCATTTTATTTGAGTGTGTCAGATATAAAAGTCTCATAGAAACGGCAAATTCATTGATGATATTTTTTAAAGGAATGGGTCATCTTTTCGTAATCACCGTTTCGCTCATCGTCTGCGGTCAGGTTTTTGCAAGCGGTCTTTTAGCAGTCGGCTTTGTCGATACTTTGATAAATTTTGCAAAAGACGCAGGGGTCGGTGTATTTGCTATCATCGTTTTTGTCTCTTTCCTTCTTGCAATAAGTGCATTTTTGATGGGTTCGGGAAATGCAGCATTTTTTAGCTTTGCTGGACTAATTCCGGATATCGCCAAATCATTTAATGTCGAGACAATCTCTATTATCCTACCGGTTCAAATAATGACGGGCTTCGGTAGATGTATGTCACCTATCGCACCCGCTATCATCGCAGTTGCTACAATAGCTAAGGTTAGCCCATTTGCCGTAGTTAAAAGAACGGCACTTCCGATGATAATCGCCGGGCTTACGAATTTAATAATGACATTTATATATCTATAAGGAGAATTTTATGCAACTGGATACCAAATTAACACACCTTGGAAGAGGCGATGACAACCTAAATGTTCGTCCTGTCAATGCTCCCGTAATGAGGGCTTCTACGATTTTATTTAAAAATCACGACGCTTGGCAGGCGACGAGAAAAGCTCGTGAAACACAGCGAGTCTTAAGCTACGGCGCGAGAGGAACCTGCACTAATTTTGAGCTCGAAAAGCTTCTTTGCGAGCTTGAGGGTGGATACAGAGCCCAGCTTTTCCCTACCGGACTTGCCTCTTTGGCGATGGTTTTGTTAAATTACGCAAGTGCGGGAGCTCATTTTATAATAACTGACGCCATATACGGGCCCGTTCGTGCGATATGCGAGAAATTTTTAAAAAATGTGGACATACAGGTAGATTTCATCAAGGCCGATGCAAGCGACGTGGAATCAAAGATAAGACCGAATACCAAATTAATACTCTGCGAGAGTCCAGGCTCTATTCTTTACGAAATCATCGATCTACCAAAGCTTTGCGAGATAGCCCACACGCATAATATCCCCGTAGCCATAGACAGCACTTATAGCTCGGGCTATTTGCTACACCCAATAAAACTTGGAGTGGATATCGTGGTAATTGCTGCAACAAAGTATCTAAGCGGTCATAGTGACGTAACAATGGGCGCCGTAATAATTAATGAAAAAGAGTGGAAAAATTTCGACAAGCTTCCTGAAATTTTTGGCTTTACGGCAAGTCCCGACGATGCTTATCTAGTCTTAAGAGGCATCAGAACTCTTGGCGTAAGGTTAAGAGAGCATGAAAAATCTGCCAAAAAGATAGTAGAATTTTTGCAAAGCAGGAAAGAGATAAAAACGATATTTTATCCTACCTTAAAAACACATCCTAATCACGATGTTTTTATACGCGATCATCTAGGTGCAAATGGAATGATAACGATAGAGTTTAATGATGGTATAAGTAAAGAAAGTGCGATAAAATTTGTAGACGATCTTGAGCTTTTTTCTATCGGAGCCTCTTGGGGTGGATATGAGAGTTTGGCTACTGTTACAGTTCCTCCTAGAACGGCGAGCGACTGGAGCAAAAGAGGACCGTTTGTTAGATTTCATATTGGACTTGAGGACGTTGGTGATCTCATAGCCGATTTAGCTAGGGCGCTTGATAAAATTTTAAAATAAGAGGGTAGATTTATGCAAAAAGTAAGCGTATTTGATATGCTCATACTTCAGGACTCTTGGAGTACTCCTGATATGAGAGAGGTTTTTTGTGAAGAAAATAGGATTCAAAAATGGCTTGATGTCGAATCTGCACTAGCTAAAGCCCAGGCAAAGCTTGGCATAATTCCCAAAGAAGCAGCCAGGGAGATATCCCAAAAAGCGTTTTATAAATTTATGGATATGAAATTTATCTTTAATGAATCCAAAAAAACAAAACATCCTCTAGTGCCGACCGTTAGGGGGCTTGAAAAAGCTTGTGAAAATGGATTCGGAGAATTCGTGCATTTTGGCGTTACTACTCAAGACATCATTGATACAGGGCTTGTTTTGCAGTTTAAAGAGGGTCTTGGGCTTATCAAAAAAGATCTTAAAGATATAGCAAAAGCCCTTTTAAAACTCACAAAGGATCACAAAAATACCCCTATGATGGGCAGGACACTATCTTTACAAGCTCTTCCCATCACGTTTGGACATAAAAGCGCTATTTGGTTATCGGAGTTAAATAGACATTTTGAGCGAATAGAAGAACTAGAAAAAAGATTATACGTAGGCTTGATAGTCGGGGCAGTAGGGACTAAAGCATCATTAAGCGATAAATGTAATGAAGTAGAAGGGCTGGTCGATAAATCTCTCGGACTGCAAACCCCAGATATATCTTGGCAGCCTGCAAGAGATAGATTTATAGAGCTTGGCTACGTACTTGGCAATATAAATGCAACTTTTAATAAAATCGCTCATCAAATTTTAATTATGTCGCACAATGAGCTTGATGAAGTAGCCGAGCCTTTCGGCAAAGGCCAAGTGGGAAGCTCCACGATGCCGCATAAACGTAATCCGGCTATAAGCGAAAACGCAGTAACCGTAAGCAATACCCTTAAAGCGAATATAGCGATACTTTCGGATATCGAAAGACACGAGCATGAAAGGGACGGCCAAGTATGGAAAATGGAATGGAAGCTGCTACCTGAAATTTTCTTAATGCTCTCGGTGGTTTTAGCCAATATGAAAACCGTCTTATCTGGGCTAGAAGTCAAAAAAGATAAGATGCTTAAAAATTTAAACGCATTAGGCGGCTTCGTTTTGGCAGAAAGAGTGATGTTCGCTCTTGCGGATCGATTCGGCAAGCAACACGCTCACGAGATAGTTTATGAAGCGGCAATGAGGGGCATAGAGGGAGGCCTAAGTTTTAAAGAGGTTTTACTAAAAGATAAAAACGTATCGAAAATCCTCGATAAAAAAGAGATAGAGAGGCTGCTTGATCCGACGACTTATGTCGGCTATGCGCCGCAGCTCGTGGATAATTTTTTGCAAAAAATTAAAAACAGCAAAATTTTAAAGTAGCCGCTATGTACTCGGTAGAAATTTCTAAATTTATCTCGACGCTCACTTATAAAAGCATCCCGCAAGAGGTTATCTTGCGGGCTAAAGAATTGATGCTTGATTGCATCGGCGTAGGCATCGCGGGTAACAACGAAAAAAGCGTACAAAATGCCATAAAAACTATAAAAAAATTACCGGGCGGCGACGGAGAGTGCAAAATTTGGGGGCGAAACGCAAAATTTGCGCCTAATTACGCAGCTATGATAAACGCCATCAGCTCGCATGCGCTTGATTTTGATGATACGCATACGGAGGCGATCGTGCATGCAAGCGCAATTTTAACGCCCCTTTGTCTAAGCTATATGAGCTACCTGAAAATTCCTAAATGCAGAATTTTAACCGCTTTCGTAGCGGGATGGGAGGTCGCCGCAAGACTTGGTATAGCCTCAAAAGGAAGCTTTCATAAACGTGGATTTCACACCACGGCAATCGCAGGGATTTTCGGCGCCACCACCGCTATGTGCGTAGCATTAAGACTAAAGCAAGAGGAATGCATAAATGCCTTGGGGCTCGCTGCAAGCTATGCAAGCGGCATCAATGAATTTTTATCAAACGGCTCTAATTCCAAGGTGATACATGTCGCAAACTGCGTAAATAACGCTATTTTGGCGGTGAATTTCGCAAAAAACGCAATGAGCGGACCGGTTAGTATTTTCGAAGGCAGAGATAATATCTTTAAGACCTTCGGTATAGAAAGCGAATGCGATAAAAGCCAACTTATAAGGGGTCTTGATAAAATTTGGCAGATCATGCAGGTATCTATCAAACCATATCCGAGCTGCCATTTTGCGCATGGGCTGATCGACTGCGCAATCCTGCTTAGAAAAGACGGGCTAAAAAGCGATGATATAAAAAGCATAAAATGTTACGTCGATGAGGTTCCCATAAGCTTTATCTGCGATCCGATAGAGCTTAAATATACCCCTAAAACAGCTTATGAGGCAAAATTTTCTATGCCGTTTCTGATGGCTACGGCTTTTTTTGACGGCGAGTTAAATTTAAAAAGCTACGAAAATTTAAATAGAGCAGAGGTAGTAAAACTTGCGAAGAAAATAACCTATGAAAAGCGCAAAAATGAGGGCTTTCCTAAATACTTCCCCGGACACATAGAGGCTGCTTTAAAAGATGGAAAGATCATAAAAAAAGACGTTTTTATCAACCGAGGAAATTTCGATAATCCACTAAGTTTTGATGAAATTTTTGCAAAATTTAGACAGTGCGCATCTATTAAATTTAGCGAAAAGAAGCTTTTGGCAATCAAAGAAGCCGTAAAAAATTATGAAAGTTCCGAGGTGGACTTAGATAAAATTTTATAATTTTCCCAAAGCCCAGTGGAATTTCAAAACAAGCTAAATTTAAAGCATCATTTTGATCGCCTAGATCGTCGCAATCAATTTATTGCACTGACTACTCAAACCTCGATAAGCTGCGCAGGAGCAAGTTTTATTTCTAGGAAAGGCTTATGTTATACCGACTCAAGTATCGCTCCGACTACCCGCCGCACACCTTAATTTAGCTAAATTTACAGCCCGAAACGGCGGCGGGCTAAGCTCAAAAAGCCAACCAAGTTTAAAAAGCGAGCTAAGGCTTTAAACGGCGATCTAAGCTTAAAATTTACAAAATCATAGTAAGCTTAGCCCATTTTTTACAAAGGTCTGAAATTTGAAAAGCATAATTTTAACGCTGGCGATCCTGGCGGTCGGATTTTATTTTTACTCGATAAATTTTATGGTCACGGTGCTGGCGATCAGCTTCCTCATCTTTTTCCACGAGCTGGGGCATTTTTTGGCGGCACGGGCGCTGGGCGTGGGGGTGAACGTCTTTAGCGTGGGCTTCGGCGAGAAGGTCTTTACCAAGCGCATCGGTGCGACGCAGTACGCCATCAGCGCGATCCCTCTGGGAGGCTACGTGAGCCTTAAGGGGCAGGAGGATTTGGATCCCGCCGCAGTAAGCGCGGACCCCGATAGCTACAACTCCAAAGGCCCGATCGCGCGCATAATCATACTTTTTGCGGGGCCGTTTTTTAACCTGCTGCTTGCGTTTTTGATCTACATCGCGCTGGGCTACATCGGCGTCGAAAAGCTCGCGCCCAAGGTCGGCAAAATTTCGCCAGGCTCCGCCGCGGCAAGCGCAGGGCTAATGCTAAACGATGAAATTTTATCGATCGACGGCAAGCAGATCCGCGAGTGGGACGACATCTCAAAGCAGGTAACCGCAGCGCCGCTAAGTTTAGAAATTTCACGCGGCGGCGAGCGGCTGAGCCTACAGCTCACGCCGAAGCTCGGCGAGAAAAAAACCATCTGGCGCGAGAGCATAAGAGTGCCGCTCATCGGCATTTCGCCCGATTATAACGCGACTGTGACGCTGTATCACAAGGGCGCGAGCTCGCTTAGCTTCGCGTGGGATCAGACGGTGGAGGCATCAAAGCTCATCTTGGTAGGGCTCGAGAAGCTCGCTAGCGGCGTCGTTTCGCCTAAGGAGATGGGCGGCATCGTCGCCATTACCGATATCACCTCAAAGGCGGTAGATTACGGTGCTGCGGTCCTGCTCGCGCTCGTGGCGCTAATATCGGTAAATTTAGGGCTTATCAATCTCTTTCCGATCCCCGCGCTCGACGGCGGACACATCGCGTTTAATCTCTTTGAGCTTATCTTCCGCCGCCCCGTACCAAAACGGGTGTTCGTTGGCGCCAGCTACGTAGGAATGGGGATTTTAGCGCTTTTAATGATATTTACGGTGCTAAATGATTTCGCTAGAATTTTGGGATTTTACAAATGAGGCTGGATGAAATTTTAAAGCGCATTGAGGCTGCGAAAACAGGTGCGGGCGACGTGCAGCTAGTCGCGGTGAGTAAAAACGTAGGCACGGATGAAGTACGCGAGCTGTATTCGCAAGGACAGATCGCGTTTGGCGAAAACAGAGTGCAGGAGCTGAAGCGCAAAAGCGAGCTACTGGGTGAACTGCCGCTAAAGTGGCACTTCATCGGCACCCTGCAAAGCAACAAAATCAATCAGCTCATCGCTCTGCACCCGACGCTGTGGCAGAGCTGCAACAGTCGCGAACTCGCGCTTGCCGTAAATAAGCGGCTAACTTATCCGCTAGATACGCTGCTGGAGATCAACGCTGCGGGCGAGAGCTCCAAAACGGGGCTCGATAAAAACCGCGCCGTGGAGGAGTTTTTACGCATCAAGCAGGAGTGCAAAAATCTAAATTTAATCGGCGTGATGAGCATCGGCGCGCACGTGAGCGAGCCCGCGCAGATCGCGCGAAGCTTCGAGGCGACGCGCGAAATCTTTGACGCGCTCGTGCCGCACGGCGCGCGGATCTGCTCGATGGGGATGAGCGATGATTTTGAGCTCGCGATCAAATGCGGCTCGAACATGATCCGCCTGGGTAGAATTTTATACGCCTAGGCCCCGAGGGACGGGCCTAGGGGCGGACGGCGTTAAATTTAAACTCGACGCAATAATCGGTCGCGCACGGCTCATGCTACCCTCTATGCAAGTTCGGCGCTCAATCGCAATGTAAAATTTTGATGCGATAATATGGCGCAATATTAAATTTACGCATCTCAGCGTATTTTGGCGAAAAATTTTAGCGTGCCTTAGCGGCATAAAATTTTAAAGCGATATGGCGGCGCTAAATTTTAAACGACATAGCGCGGACTCTACCGATAAAATTTAATCAACGCCGAAATTTTAAAATCTAACACACTTCGCTGCTGTAAATTTAAAACAACGACAAACGTAGAATGGCTATGCGCCGATGACAGATGAAGCAATGCCCGTCAAGCGGCGCAAATTTAACCAGCTTGCGCTACAAAATTTCAAAGCGGCAACGCAGACGACGCAGTTCGGCGAGCGATGCAATGTTTTCAGAAACGGTATTTGGCGGCGCGCCGATAAAAGGCAAGGCGCGATCCTTTATACTTTTGCAAACAAGCATTCCGATATGTCCGATCTGCGCTCACACCAGCGTTTAAGGCGCGCAGAGCAGCCCTGCCCTTTAAAATTTTAATCCTCATAAATTTACTCGCCCGTTTAAATACCGAATATAGAAGCGTCATATTTTGAGCGACAGCATCCGCGTCCGCTGCCTTGTATCTTGCGTTTTTATATCTACTTTGCAGACTCGCGCTTTTTTTAAGCCGCGAATTCAAAAATA
Source organism: uncultured Campylobacter sp. (assembly GCF_938030785.1). Taxonomy (GTDB): domain Bacteria; phylum Campylobacterota; class Campylobacteria; order Campylobacterales; family Campylobacteraceae; genus Campylobacter_B. The sequence goes on along the minus strand of NZ_CALHIK010000004.1, from coordinate 16,790 downwards.
CCCAATAGCTTTAAATTTACCCGCCGCGACCCGCTTTAAATTTTAAAATTTCGCCTATTTTTTATCGCGCTGAAAAGTATCACGCAGATAAAGCTCTCCGCGCTCCAGCGCCTGAAAGCGCAGTCGTAACAGCTGATTTCGCCGCCGCAGGCCATCTCCTCTTCATCGTTATCTAGCTTAAATTTGGCGCAGTTTTCGGCGGTTTCGCGCGCTTTTTCGTAGCTGGATTTGCCAAATTAAACTCACCTTTTTCACTAAAATTTGCACGCATCAAAACCTCCGAAGCTCTTTTACGCTTAAGTTTCTAAAGCCGCCATCCGCTTCTTTTTTAGCGAGCAAGGTGCCTTGAAATCCAAAAATACCGGCTTTAGCGCGCCGATGACGCCGCGAGCGCCGCTTTTTAGCTCTTTTAAAAATACGTTTTGTGTACTTGCCGTCTCAAATGCCCGCTCCGTGCTTAAAAATATCTCTTTCGCGCTTTTGCCGAAATTTATCAGCTCTTGCGCGTTTAAGATATCTTTTTCAAAGGCCGCCGCGATACCCGGCTCCGCGCCGGGCGCGCTTTTGCGCTCTAGTAGCTGAAGCGCAAAATCCAGCACGCGCTGCTTTTGCGACTCGGTAAGCCAGGCCTCAAGGCACATAGTGCTGTTATGCGAGGTATAGTTGATGCGAGGATCAAGCAAGAGCTGATGGCGCGTGACGAATGAAACTGGCGCGAACGAGCCCGCAAACGCGGCGATCTCTTCGGCAAGCAGGCCCGTAGAAATATCGCCGCCGAGCTCGTCCGTGTCGTCGATGCAAAGTAGAAATTTAAATTTCATTTTAAAAGCCTTAACATTTAAGTCGATTTTAAATATTTATAAAATAAAATTATATTCAAATATTTTAATAAATTTATTCCATAAAATGGTATTTTACATAATATATAATAAAAATTTTATTTTAAGGAGTTAGGATGAAAAAGATTGGCTTAATCGCCTGCTGTGCCGCGATAGCGCTTCACGGCGAGGTGTTTACGCTCGGACAAATCGAGGTCGTAAAAAACGTCGGCGGCGTGCAAAAAAGCGACACGAACGTCGTGACCATCGATGAGCAACAGATGCAAAAAGACGAGATAAAGCGTCTCTCGCAGGTCGCTTACAGTACGCCGGGCGTTTATGCGGATAAAAAAGGTCTGCGCGCCGAGCAAAATTTCTACGTTCGCGGTTTTGATTCGCGCAGGGTGCCGCTTTTTATCGACGGAATTCCCGTTTACGTGCCTTACGACGGCAACGCGGACTACGGCAGGTTTAGCACGTTCGATCTAAGCAGGATCGACATCTCAAAGGGCTCAAGCTCGGTGCTATACGGTCCAAACACTATGGGCGGCGCGATAAATTTAATCACCAAAAAGCCTAGCAAGGAGCTTGAGGGAAATTTAGGCTACGGCTTTGAGACGGGCAGAAGCGGCAAAACCTACGGCAACAATGTCGATTTGAACGTCGGTAGCAAGCAGGAGCTATTTTACGTACAAGCAGGCGGCAGCTTTATGGAGGATATGGGGCAGCAGATGTCTCGTAAATTTAAAGGCGACGCAAATAACAACGAGGATGGCGGCAGACGCGATAACTCCGTGCAGCGAGATAAGAAATTTAATATCAAACTCGGCCTTACGCCAAACGAAACCGACGAATACGCAATCACCTACGTAAACCAAAAGGCAAGCAAAGAGCAGCCTATGTATGCGGGAAGATATACGGCTTTTAGCCAAAAAGATCGCAAATGGGAGTGGTATCAATGGGACAGACAAAGCGTCTATTTCCTATCGCATACGGAATTTGCAAATAGCTTTTACATAAATACTAAGGCTTTTGCCGATGAGTTTAAAAACGGAATGTTTGATATCGATAAAAAAGAGGATAGCAAGTATAAGGATAACGCATACGGATTCGGTTTGGAAATGGGCGGAGACGTAAGCGATAGCAACACGCTTAAATTCGCCACAAACTACAAACACAATAAGCACTCCGGACATAAGATCCACTATATCGGAATATTCGGCACCGAACCGACCGTTACCTTTATAGATAGAACCTACGGTTTCGCGCTTGAAGACACTCACAAATTTACCGATTTTACCAAACTGATTTTGGGCGTTAGTTACGACACGAGAGATGCTATTAAGGCCGAAGACTACATCCAATATAAAGGCGGAGGCGGCGGAGGCGGCAACCCCGCTAACTGGAAGCTAACCTCGTTTGACGTAGGCAAGAAACACGCCTTTAATTACCAAACCGCGATCAAACATAGCTTTGACGGCGAGGATGAGCTAAGCTTAAGCTACGCCAAAAAGACCTATTTTGCCAGCATGAAAGATAGATATAGCGAGAGGTTTGGGCGAAATTTCGCAAATCCGCACCTAAAGCCCGAAGTAGCACACCACTACGAAGTCGGCTACCAAAGGAATTTTGGAGAATTTTTAAGGCTGGAAACTTCGGTATTTTACTCCAGAGTTAAAGACGCTATCGGCACGACCAGCGTTACTAGATTTGCGCAAACCAGAGATATGAACGTAAACGTCGATAAGGCTCATTACAAGGGCTTTGAGTTCGCCGCAGCATATTTTGCGACGCAAGATTTGGAGCTTGGCGCAAATTATACGTATATGAACGCCAAATACAAAGAAAGCGGCGACAGCACGATCGTCTATGATCTGCCTAAACACAAAGGATTTTTATACGCAGATTATAAAATTCTGCCTAAATTCGGCGTTTACGTCTCCCAAGAGCTTAGTTCGAGCTTGTGGAACAGAGTGCCCACCGGTAGAAGTAGTCATATAGATCACAAAACGGCGGGCTTTGGCGCAACCAATCTCAAGCTTACGTATGAGCCCGTCGAGAGCTTAAGCGTAGAGGCGGGAGTATCGAATCTGTTTGATAAAAACTATGAGTATAGAGAGGGCTTCCCTGAGGAGGGTCGCGTATTTTTCTCAAACATCAGATATAAATTTTAATTCAGGTTTAAACGGCGGCGGCATTTTGCCTTTTCATTAAACTCCGATGGCGAGCGGTTTTGAGCCTCATCTCAGACCGCCCGCCCCTTTTAAATTTAACTTTTCAAATTTTAAAGCTCAAATTTTGCGCCGAGCAATATAAAATCACCGTCTGTAAATTTTCAAATTTAGCAGCTAAATAGGCGTCTAGCGAAGATAAATCTATTTTAAAATTTCTTTTGCTATACTTGCGAAATCAAAAATTTCAAAAGGAAAAAAGGTGAAAAAAATATTTCTATTTCTCTGTGCCGCGAGCATGCTTTTTGCTCTGAGCGAGGCGCAGATCAAAGACTACATCGCGCAAAATAGCGAAAACATAGCTCAGCTGCAAGGCACTCCGTCTAAAATTTACGCCAGCTCGCCGCCGCTTTTATATATGCTCTACGCGCTTGATCCCGCTAAAATCAGCGGCGTAAATTTCGAGTGGAACGCCTTCGAGCGCCCCTACGTCAAAAAAGAGGTGCAAGAGCAGCCAGTCGTGGGCGGCTTTTTCGGCCAGGGTAAAATTCCAAACGTCGAGATGCTGCTGCACCTAAATCCCGAGCTCATCCTCGTAAACGCAAGCTCTCGCAACACTAAAAAGATGAGCGAGGTTTTCGGCTCTATCAAAAAACCGATGCTATATCTAAGCGCGACGAAGCTCGAGGACTACTTGGACGGATTTGAAATTTTAGGCGAAGTGACGGGCAAAAAGGAGCGCGCCGCACGTCTCATAAGCTACGCGAAAGAGTCGCTAAATTTAACCGAGCAGATCGAGGAGTACATCAAGAAAAACAAACTGCAAAAGGTAAAAATTTACTACGCGCAGGGCAGCGACGGGCTAGCTACCGAGTGCGAGGGCTCGTGGCACGCGACTCTCATTGAGCGAGCCGGCGCGCAGAACGTGCATAAGTGTAGCGAAGATCCAAACGCCAAATCCTTCGGACGCGTAAAAATCAGCTTCGAGCAGCTCGTTAAATACGACCCGGACGTCATCCTCGTCTACGAAAGAGAGCTGTTTGATAAAATTTACGACGATCCGAAGTGGCAGCTGCTGGGCGCGGTAAAAAACAAAAAAGCCTACTACATCCCGCGCGAGCCATTTTCGTGGTTTGACCGCCCGCCTTCATTTATGAGGTTTTTGGGGCTAAAATGGCTGGTAAATTTAACCTACCCCGAAGCGTTTAAATTTGACATGATCCGCGAGACGCGCGAGTTTTATAAGCTATTTTTGGATCTTGAGCTCACAGACGAGCAAATTTATAAAATTTTAGGACGGGGCGCCGAGTGAGTAAAGAAAAATGAGCAAAAGGGCGTTTGCGTTTTTGGCCCTGCTGCTGGCGCTTTGCGTCGCAGGTTCGCTGTTGCTTGGCAAATACGGCTTTGGTGCAGAGGACTACGCGCGCTACGTCACGGCGCTGCTGCGGGGCGAAAGCTTGAAAGATTTCGAGGTCATGCACACGCTCTTACTTGAAATTCGCCTGCCGCGCATACTTGCTTGCGTGCTCATCGGCGCGAACCTCGCGATCAGCGGTGCGGCATATCAGGCGATGTTTGTTAACCCGCTCGTTAGCCCCTCGATCCTGGGCGTTCTAAGCGGCGCGGGATTTGGCGCGGCGGTCGGGATGTTTTTCAAATTTAACGAATATCTCATCCAGCTTAGCACCTTTGGTTTCGGCTTTCTTGCCGTGGCAGTGGCGCTTGGCGTCTCGGCGCTGTATTCGCGCAGCGGTAGCGTCATCGTGCTGGTTCTTGGCGGCGTCATCAGCGGCTCGCTCTTTACCTCGCTACTCTCGGTGCTAAAATACGCCGCAGACCCAAACGACGCGCTTCCTGCGATTACCTATTTTTTGATGGGAAGCCTGGGCTTTGCGTCCAAAAGCTTTATTCAAATTTCGATCCTGCCGATGTGCGCGGGTATTTTGCTGCTGGCGCTTAGCGGCAAATACCTAAACGCGCTAAGCCTTGGCGAAGAGGAGGCAAAGAGCCTGGGCGTAAATACGACTCGGGTTAAAATTTTCATCATCCTTGTTGCGACCTTCGTTAGCGCGCTTAGCGTGACGATCGCGGGCATCATCGGTTGGATCGGACTTATCGTGCCGCACATCGCGCGCTTTATCTTCGGCGCCGACAACCGCACGGTGCTAGCTAGCTCGGCGATGATCGGCGCGATATTTCTGCTCTTTTGCGACAGCTTCTCGCGGCTCATTTTTACCTTTGAGATCCCCATCGGCATCGTCACCTCGCTGTTTGGCATCCCAATGTTTATCATCGTGCTGCGCCGCGCCAAGAGGAGCTTTTGATGCGAGAAAATTTGATAGAAGTGCGAAATTTGCGCTTTGCCTACCAGGGCAAGCCCGTGCTAAAGGGCATCAGCTTTGACGTCGCGACGGGCGATACGCTAAGTATCCTAGGCGCCAACGGCAGCGGCAAAAGCACCCTGCTTCGCATAATGCTCGGATTTTTAAAATTTGAAGGCGAGGTGCTAATCGGCGGCAAAAGCGTGCGCGACTACGGCAAAAAGGGGCTCGCCTCGCTCGTCGCCTACGTGCCGCAGACGCACGCGCCGTCCTATGACTACAGCGTCTTTGACGTTGCGCTGATAGGCGCACTGTGCAGGATGCCGCTGTTTTCCAGCTTTAGCGCGGCGGATAAAAAGCTAGCCGAACAGGCGCTGGAAAAGATGGGTATCGCGCATCTAAAAAACGCGCCCTACACAAAGGTCAGCGGCGGCGAGCGGCAGCTGGCGTACATCGCACGCACGCTGGTTCAGGGCGCGAAAGTGATCTTTATGGACGAGCCGACTAACGGGCTGGATTTTGGCAATCAAATTAGGCTGCTCGAGATGATAAAGGCGCTAGGCGACGAGGGCTATACCTTCGTGCAGACGACGCACTACCCGCGGCATGCGAAGTTCGTTTCAAATTTGACGCTGTTTATAAAAGACGGCGAAATTTTAGCCTTCGGGCGCAGCGAGCAGCTCATAAACGCCGAAAATATCGATAAAATCTACGGCATAAACTACGAAAGATACGAGGATAGATTATAAATTTTACGGGCGCGTAGCGCCGTTAAATTTAGCCGAATTGGGGTAAAATTGCGCGTATAGAATGACTTTTCGGCGGGTAAGACGGCGCGCCCTATAAAATGCAAGCTTGCGAGTCGCGACTGCGGTAACGTAAGCGGCAAACCGAATTGCTAGCGAGCAAAACGTCTAAATTTAAACGATAAATTTAAAGGAAAATCATGACTCCGCGGGAGATATTTTTAAACGGCTGCGCCGAGATCGCGGCAAATTTTACGGACTTCAAGCCCACGCAAAAGGGGCAAAAACTAACGAAGCTCGCAAGCGACAAGGAGATTTTATTTGAAATTTATTTTGGCTCCAGTATGCGCAACTACGCCGGCAGCGTGAGCATCCTGCCGCAGATAGCGATCTACTGCAAGCGCCTAAAAAAGCTGATGCAAGAGGAGCTGCCCTACTCGAGCGACCTTGTTTTCGTATCGTATCTGAGCTATCTCACGCCGCGCAGGCAGTTTCGCGACTGGCAGCTCGCGGGCGCTAGCTTTGAGCCCAGCGTGTGTGAGATTAGCGCGGCTATCAAGGATTACGCGCTGCCTATTTTTGAGCTGTTTGCGGACAAGCAAAAGGCGGTGGAGTTTATGACGCAACGCGGCGCTAAATTTAACAAAAATCTAAGCGCCTTCGATCTGTACCCGATCTACTTTGTATATTATTTCGGCGGCAGGGACGCGGCGGAGGCATTTTTCAACGTCTGCCTAAGCGATTGCACCTACAAAGGGCGATTTTATAAGCTTTACGAGGAGCTTGCAAACGGCGCGGAGGCAGATTTTAGCAGAAGTTCGTTTTGGAGCGATACGGAGGCGAAATTTGCATTTGTAAAAGGACTTAGAATTTTAAATGGCTGAAGCTTTAATTCAAATTTTAATCGTAATTTTTAGCGTTTTGCTCATAGGCGGGATTATTTGGACGCTCTTTTGCCGCAACCCTCGCAGACTTAGCTTGCACCGGCTTGCCGCGATAGATGGGATAAGCGAAGCAGACGCGGTAAAAAGGCTTTCCGTGCGACCGTTTTTCTTTTGGTTGGAGCGGTTTTTCATTTCGTGCGAGAGCCTTTGGTTCGATCAGGATTTCATCTACATTTTTGACGAACAGAAGCTCGCGGCGAGGTATAAATTTGAGCAAATTTTAGAGCTTGAAGTCACAAAAATACGGATAAATCACGCTAGGATTTGGCGGATCAGCTTTGCAGGCGACGCGAGCGAACTTGAACGCGGCAGCACGAACGAGCCCGAGCGAGACGGCGCGAGCGAGTATAAATTTGCACCCGCCGCTTCGATTTTTGAGCCTAGCTTTAAAGAATTTTTGCAAATTTTGCGTGAGAAAAATCGAGAAGCGATCAAGACGGAGTCTAGATTTTGGGAGACCGTTTAGCGAGGCAGAATTTTACAAAGCGGATTTGCAAAAAATAGAAAAGGCGCGCAGCTTTCAGGCGCGATCGTCGCAAAGGGCGGAAAAAGCTACGCGCGAAACCGCAAGAGGCGATAAATAGATAATGGGAGGCAAAATGAAACGTTGGAGCAAACTTCAAAAACGGCTTTACGAACTCGTGGATGAAAGCATTGATTTTAAGCGGCGCGAGCGGCTTTAGGTAATTTATTTAAAGGAAAAATATGGAAAACGGCGGACTGGCTGTATATTTTGGAGAAAATTTGGCGCAAATTTTATCGCAAAAGATAAAGGCGGTTTATCCTAAATTTGACGCGCAGAGCTACTGCGAGCAAATCGCTGAAAGCACGCCAAATTTCGGCTATTCGCAACGGATTTTGGCGCACGCAAACGCGCTAAATGAACTTTTGCCGCCGGATTTTAGGCGCGCGGCGGAGATTTTGGTCGCGATTTTAGGCGAAGAAAACCCGAACGAAACGGGTATGTTTAAGCACTTTTACTGGACTTTGCCACTGGCAAAATACATCGAAATTTACGGCCTAGACGACTTTGAAACCTCGATGAGCGCGATTGAGGAAATCACGAAGCGCGGCACGGGCGAGTATGCGGTGCGCGCCTTTATCAAAAAATATCCGCAAGACTCGCTAAAAACCATGACGCAGTGGGCGCGCTCGTCAAATTTCCACCTGCGTAGGCTGGCATCCGAGGGCCTGCGACCAAAGCTGCCGTGGGCTAGCAAGCTGGAGCTTTTCATCAGCGATCCGAGTCCCGTTTTTGCAGTCCTAGAGATACTAAAAGAGGACGAGGTGCGCTTCGTACAGCGCTCGGTCGCAAACAACGTCGCGGACTATCTAAAGGTAAATTTTGCCGCCGCAAAAGAGCTGCTCGTGCGCTGGCAAAGCTCGCAAAACAAAAACACGCAGCAAATCATCCGTCACGCTACGAGGAAGATAAAAATTTAGCTTTTGCGTTCGGTATTAAATTTCAAATGGGTGCGTAAATTTACGCTAAAATTTAACGAAAACCGGTGCGGTCTACCCGATAAATTCAGGAAAGGATAATGATGATTTTACCTTCAAACTACGATGAAATCGACTTTGACGCGCTTTATAAGGCGCAAAAAGCAAAAAGCTCATTCAGCAAAAAACTGGCCGAGCATTGGGACAAAAAGGCGCCTAGCTTCAACGAGGGCGTGATGAAAAGCGCCTACGCGCGCGAGTTTATAGACAAGGTCGATTTTGCTGGCGTTTCTACGCTACTTGATTTCGCGTGCGGCGCGGGCGCACTAAGCGTGCTGGCGGCGGAAAAGGTGGATCAAATTTACGGCTACGATTTTTCGCCCAAAATGCTGGAATTTGCCCGCGAGAATGCTCAAATTTATGGCGCGAAAAACGCAAAATTTGCACAAAAAGCCTTTGAGGACGACTGGTCGGACGTGCCCGCGTGCGATGTCGTTTTCGCCTCGCGCTGCCTTGAGGTGGACGATCTAAAAGCCGCGCTTAAAAAGCTTCTTTCAAAGACCAAAAAGGCGCTTTATATTACGTTTAAGGTGGGCGGCAGCTTCGTGGACGGGGATATTTTGGACGCGATAGGGCGCGAAGTGGAGCAAAAGCCCGACTTCGTCTATCTTTTAAACATCTTGTTTCAAATGGGCTATCTGCCGAGCCTCAGCTACATTAAAGCCCAATGTCACGGCGGCGGAGCGAAAAGTGCGGAGGAGTTTGTGCAAAAGACGCGCTGGATGCTCGGCGGCGAGCTAAGCGGCACGGAGGAAGCGCGGCTAGCGGAGTATTTTAACGGCGGCAAATACGAGCCAGAACGCGATTTTATGCACTGGGCGTTCGTGCGGGTGGATGTGTAGCGCATAAATTTGCGTCAGCAAGCCGCCCTGCTTCGCCTTTGCTCTATTATCACATTTGAATGTATTATAAACGCAATGATGCAATAAAATTTACCCGCGACAAAGCAGGTTCGACCCGCACCGCCAGTATGTGCGAATGCTCAAAATTTACTCTTAAATTTCAGATTAAGCCCATTTGATCCGCACATAAATATCCGCGGCGTAGATTGTATAGATATTAAAACCACGCTAAATTTTAACAAAGACTGCTCTTTAAATTTGCCTACTTTAAACGGCGCTCGTTTAAAATTTACCTGCGGGATTGGCGCGAATTTTAAATGAGCTTCATTTGCTATCAAATTTTAAAAGCGGCTTAAAAATTTAAGCGCGTCAAATATATCTTAAAATCACGATTATACCCGATATATAGGCAAAGTATAAAAATCAATAGTTTATCTTGGATATATAGAGTTTATTGAAAAAATATTGATTTAAATCAATTATTTTAAAGGATAAAAACTATACAATAGGCAAAAAATTAAACCAAAATTGAAAATTTATTTATAATCAACTAAGGAGGTTAAAAATCCCGTCATGCAAAAAGCAAAGAAAAAAGCATCAATCTGGATAATCCTTTTACTGGTATCGTTCGGATTGGTAATCGGCCACGGACTTTATACGTTCGTTTACGCCAAAGGCTTTTCATACTTCAGCCCCGATCCCGCGGCCTGTAAAAACTGCCACGTGATGAATCAGGTCTATGAGAGTTGGATGAAGGGCGGCCACCAAAATGCCGCGACCTGCAACGACTGCCACTTGCCGCACGATTTCTTGGGGTATTGGATAATGAAAGCTCAAAGCGGCCTCGGGCACGCCTACGCCGTTACTTTCAAGAAAAATCCATACGCATTTACCGCTCATGAAAAGACCAAAAAAAATATGACGCAAAACTGCGTCTTTTGTCATAAAGATTACGCCGCAAACGTAATCGATCCGCGTGCCATAGGTAATGCTGTGCCTAACGATAAGGCTCAAAGTCATAAGGGCAACGACTATCAAGCCCTTGAATGCGTTTCTTGCCACAGAGAGGCCGGACACGCGCACAATTTTTAAATTTAACAGGAGGAAAAAATGAATAAAGTGTTGTACGCGATCGCCTTTTTAGTGGCGGTAGTTTTAGGCGCTGCGATGTTCGCTCTTTTTACCGATATAGGCGAAAAGAAAGCGGAGGAGAAAACCTATCCGCTAATGCTAAATAAGGTAAGCGAGCTCGAGCCGGATTTTGAAAAATGGGGCGCAAATTTCCCAAATCAGCTTGACGGCTACAAAAAAATGGAGCATAAAAGCGACGCAAATCCAAAAGGAAGCGAATTTATAGAAACGGCTTTCGGCGGCGATTTACCTTATAGCAAGATTATTCGCTGGCCTGCGGCTACAGTGTTTTGGAACGGCTATGCATTCGGCGTAGATTACAGCAAACCTAGAACTCACTACTACTCTCAGATAGATCAGATCGAAACCAAAAGAAACGATAAAGAGTATCTAAACGCTCACGGGCTTCCTGCATTTAAGGGTCAGCCAGGATATTGCGTCAATTGCCACACCGGATATTTAACCGCGCTTCAAGTTGATGGCGATTATAACCTAACTGCCGATCCTACGCCTGCTGCAACTAAGCCTATGCCGTTTTTCGACGTAATGCCTAAAGAGGAAGGCGAAAAGAGAAAAGCCGCGTGGACGAAGATGAACTCTATTCCGTATTTTGACGTCATGAAAAAGATCGCGGCTAAACACGGCGAGAGTATCCACGGGTCGCATCTAGGCAGCACCTGTGCGGACTGCCACCACCCGGACGATATGAGCCTAAGAGTAACAAGACCCGCATTCGTAAACGCAATGGTCGCTAGAGGCTACCAAGCCGACGCAAAAAGCGGTATAAAGGCCACCAGACAAGAGATGAGAAGCTATGTTTGTATGCAGTGCCACGTAGAATACTATCCTGCAGGCAAAGAATCCGTTTTAACCTTCCCTTGGAATTTCTGGAAGAAAGACGAGCCGTTTAAGATCGAGAATTTCGACCAATACTATGACGATCAGTTAGCCAAAGAGGACGGGTTTAAATTTGACTACATCCACAAAGATACCGGCGCTAAAATCATCAAGATGCAGCACTCAGAAGCTGAGCTAAGCTCAACCGGTATCCACGGAAGAAGCGGCGTAACGTGCGCAGACTGCCACATGCCGTATAAACGCGCCGGAGCTCAAAAGATCACCGAGCATGAAATTTTAACTCCCCTTGCCGATATAAACGCGGCTTGCAAAACTTGCCACCCGCAAAGCGAACAAGTGCTAAAAGATAGAATTTCATTCGTACAAAATCGCCACGCTTACGAGCTAAGAAACTGCGAAAACGCGCTACTTTCTTTGATCCAAGACATAAAAACGGCCAGAGCCGAGCTAGCTAAGCATGAGAAATTTGCTTCGATCGCCGATGAAAAAGAGAGAAAAGAAGCTATCAGTAAGGCTCTTGAAAAGACTCTTTACTTGCACCGCAAAACTCACATCCGCTGGGACTTCGCATTTAGCGAAAACAGCTACGGCTTCCACGGAGACGAAGAGTCGGCTAGGATCCTAGGTCAATGTAAAGAATTTGCTCGCCAAGGACAAACCGAGCTAGTTAACGAGCTTGCGCCTTACGGCATCAGCATCAAGCTAACTCAAGAGGCTACTCCTGTTGCAGCACCTGCTCCTATCGGACACAAATGGCCTATCGGCGCTGTTCCGACAGAGAAGATGAAGCAAACAGACGAGAACGTCAAGAATCTAAATTTTAAATAAAACCCCTAAACCCAAGGCCTGCGGGCTTTGGGTTTTTAAATTTACGCACTTATCCTTCAAATTTCAAAATCCTAATTTACTTATAAATTTAAATTTTATTGTTTATTTAGCCGTTTTAGGCGATAATCCTCATCAAATTTAAAGGAGAAAAATATGCTTAAAAAAATTATTTTTGCGGCGTTTGCGGCTAGCCTTGTTTTTAGCGCGCAAGAACTGGCGATAAAGATAAAACCTTCGCCGAATTCGCCGTCGATTTTAGAGACGAATCTTGAAGAAAGGGACGAATCGCAAAGGCGCATAGATGAGTGCATGCAAAAAGATAGCTCGACTGCAGGCATGATTCAGTGCGTAAACGCCGAATTTGCTATTCAGGATAAAATTTTAAACGAAAACTATAAAAAGGCCATGGACGTGCTAACCGAAGAAAACCGAAAAATTTTAAAAGACGTCCAGCGCAAATGGATTGCCTACAAGGAGGCAAAATGCGCTTTTTATCCTAAGCAAGGAACGATTCACCGCCTAGACGCGGCTGATTGCTATCTGCAGATGACCAAAGAGCGCATAGGCGAGCTTGGGCATGTCATCGAAATTTTTAAAGGTCAATAGTCCGCTTGCTTTCGTTTAAATTCTCGGCGGGTTTGCATTTGCTAAATTTACGCAGCGCCCGCCGAGATCAAATTTTAAAATTTATCCAAACGACTGCTTTTAAATTTACGCTTTAAAATTCTGCACCTTTGCGGAATTTTTATTTAAATTAAAGCTAAATATTAAACTTACATTTATCTTTTATTTCATATAATCTCGTGAATATTTTTTAAGGAGTAGTCCTATGAAACAATTACTGATTGCGGTGAGCGTTATGGCCATTTTGATCTTTAGCGGCTGTAGCAGGAAGGTCGATGTGATAAACATGGAGGTGTATAACGATACCAAGAAATTTGACGGCGTTACCATACAGTGCCTGGACGACAATGAAAGCAAGCAGCTGCAAAACCTTCTAGAAAGGACATTCAAATCCAAACGCATCCCGCTTAACGGAGGCTTGGTGGTTAGATGCGGATACGGCATTTATGATAGGGGCAATCGTTTCTTGCGTTCAACGATAGGATTTGGCGCGGGTCATGCGCGCGCAGCGGCAAATTTCATACTCCAAAGCAAAACGGGCGAAAAGATCGCCAAATTTGACGTAAACATAATACTAAATCGCGGCCCTTTCCTCGGCGGAAGCGCAGATTGGATGCATAAAGCCGCCGTAAAGGAAGCCTATGCCGAGATACAAAAATATATAGAAAAAAACTCGCTTACAAGAGAGGAGATAAAAGCCAACGCTCAGGCGGCGACCCCTTCGCAATCAAATACTCCTCCGCAAGCGGCGGATAGCAAGCCGAATACCGCAAAGGTAAAAACTAAGTAAAATCGAGCCTAAAGAGATAATGTGCAAGCAAATTTAAACGGATAGGCGTTACGGCGTTGCCGAATCGCGATCCGTTTAGCACACAGAAAGAAGCGGCTTGTTTCATTTGGGCTTTTCAAGCCTAACCGGTTGATCTAAATCGTGGTTCTATAAGCTCGATCGTGCAAAAAATATCTTTCGCTCAATCTGCGCTGGCCGAGCGTCCTTTTTACCGCAGCTAGCGAGTTTAAATTTTAAAATTTAGATCAAATTTTAGACGGCATATCCGCGTGCGGTTTTAAATTTGCAAGCTATTTTGCAAAGCAAATAAGCCGCACGCGAAAGTAAAATTTGGAATTTTTTAGCTAAGATCAAACCGTTTTAAATTTAGCCCCAAACGGGGCATTCCGATAAAAGAAACAAACACAAGAAAGATGCGAGATAAAAGACAGCGATAAAATTTTCCGGTCCTTATCAAGGCACTTTAAATTTAACTCCGAACCCGCCGAAAGCTACTGCGTCAGCTTGCATTTCAGCGCCTCTTGTAGCAGCGCGTTTGCCACCACCCTCTCCTTTTTTACGAATATAAAATTCTCGCCGTATTCGTCCTGCAGCTCGCTTGTCGTATCCGCGCCGGTATGCATCACTATGATGCTTGCTTTCAAATCTAAAGAATTTAGCAGCCCCGCTACGATCTCTAGGCGTTGTTGATTTGCAATCGTGAGGATGATGACGGAGGCGTCCTGCGCGTAAAGCTCCTTGATCGCGGTTTTTTGCATCATATTGACGAAATATATGTTCTCGCCGCGCGATTTACCCAGATCCACGAGCTCCAAATCGCTCTCGGCGACTACGTAAAGCAGCCCCTGATCTTTTAGGCGCAGCACGATCTCCTGGCCTATCCTGCCGTAGCCCGCGACGATGATATGGTTTTTCATCGGCGGAATCTGGATCTTGTGCGTCTCGTCCTCGAGCTTTTCGACCTTGGATTCAAAGCGGTTGGCGATTTTATTTAAATTTTTAAGGATAAAAGGGGTCAAAATCATCGTCGCAACCACCACGGTGATTAGAATTTGCCCGTTTTCTCTGCTTATCATATTTCGGTTCATAAGCAGCGAAAATATAGCCAGCGCAAACTCGCCTATCTGACACAGCGACAGCGCAGCTTTTAGCGCCACCCTTTTATTAGTCGCAATAAATAAGATCGCATAAATGACCCCCGTTTTCAGCGCCATTATTATTATAATAGCGAGCAAAATAAGCCCATAGTGCGATAGGATGACTTCGAAATTTATCTGCATTCCGATCGTGATAAAAAAAAGTCCGAGCAGTATATCGCGAAACGGCGTGAGATCGGCCTCTATTTCGTGTTTGTATTCGGTCTCTGCGATAAGCATGCCCGCGATGAACGCGCCCAAGGTGTAGGAAAAGCCGAAAACGTGCGCCAAAAAGCTAGCCCCCACGACGGTAAAAAGAATGGTCGCGATAAAAATTTCTTTAGAATTCGTCCTTATTACGTAAGTAAGCAGGCGGTTAAAGGCAAATTTGCCTATCAAAAAAAGCGTAACTACGACTATGGCGGCGCTTATGACGGTTTTTAGAATGAGATAATTTACCGGGGTGCTGTCGGTCGAGCCGAAGATGTCGATCATCAGCAAAATAGGAATAACGGCGAGGTCTTGAAAAAGCAGAATTCCAAGCGCCTTGCGGCCGTAGTTTTGGTTGATCTCGCCCGTTTCATTTAGCGTCTTTAGCACGATCGCGGTCGAGCTAAGCGCGAGCGCGAGCCCTATGATCGCCACTGTTTTGATATTTGCGCCGAAAGCTTGCTCGATGATGAGCACGAGGATGATGGCGGTGCCGAGCATCTGCAGCGTGCCGTTAAAAAACACGTCCTTTTTCATGCTCATAAGGTGGCGGAAGCTGAACTCAAGCCCGATGGTAAACATCAAAAATACTATGCCAAACTCGGCAAGCTCGGACATATGGGCGTTTTCGACGCTACTAAGGATGTAAATTTGCGAGAAGCAGATGCCCGCGACTATGTAGCCAATGATGGTTGGAATTTCAAAAATTTTAAAAACGATATTTAGCACTATCGCGAGCGCGGTGATCGCAAGAAATAGCTCTATAACAAATTCAAATTCCATCCACCCCTTCTTATCTTGCAAAATCATTCGCCGAATTTGATCCGCGATTATGAATTGCGCAGTTAATTGAAACAGAAAATTTAGCCGCTTTGCGTTACGCCAAAAGACCTATTTCGAAAAATAATTTTACAAAAATAGCGCTTAAAAACAGAAAAAATCGGCTTGCGCGGCCTTTCAAATTTAGATTTTTAGTGGCTAAATTTAAAAAATTAAAGCGGCTAAATTTTGACTCGCGGCAAAAAGCTTGGATGATTTTAAAAAAAGACGGCGTTTTTAAATTTAGCGGTCGGTTTGTCTTTTAAATTTAAAGACTTGCAGCTAAATTTAAAGATCTGCGGCTGCTAAACGGGATTAAATTTATTCGGGCTCACGCCTATTTTGCGCAAATTTTATTGTAATCTCGCACTGTCCGCTCCAGCTCGTCCGATTTAGAAATATAATCGTTGGCGACGCTAGGGTTGGCGTATGGATTTTGCACCGCCAAAAGCTCCGCTTCAAGCGATCTGATACGTTCGTAGGTCTGAGCGCAGGCTTGTTCCTTTTCATCGCCCTTTAAAATCTCTAAATTTTGCGGCTCACCGCTCGCGCAACCGCCGAGCACCGCCGCAATGACGCAAAGCGCAAGCGCAAAAATCATATTTTTCAAAGCAGCCCTTTCAAATTTAGTTTCATTCGTTTTCATTTCTCATTCACAGAGCCTTGCCTGCTTTATCCCGACGCTTGCCTTTGAATCTCGTAGCGCCCTGCTCTTTTAACCGAGCGCCCGTTAAATTTTATAGCCGTCAAATTTCGGCTGTAAATTTAAGCGCGATTTGCGCGATAAAATTTAAAACCGATCCTAGACCGCAGCCGATCAGTTTTTCAAAACGGCGCGCCGCACAGCCAAGTCGCGTATTTAATAGCCATATCCCCACACAGACGCGCAACCACGCTATTTTGCGAAACATTGAGCCGATAAAGCGCCGCCTCATTGTCCCGCGCGAAAAATTCATAAAATTTTAGCGATTTTGAAATTTTAAAAGAGGTGTGGTTATAAGCCGAGTTCCGTTACAGCGGTCATTTATCTAGACCGATTTTTGCAAATCGGT
>NZ_CALHIK010000003.1 GCF_938030785.1 uncultured Campylobacter sp. | reverse complement strand
AGGCGCTTAAAAAAGCTGCTCTTGCCAAAGGTAACGCAGACGCCGTCAAAATCGAAGCTCAAGGTCGTGCCGACGCCGCTAAGATCGAGGCTGACGCGCAAGCCTACGCTAACAAAGAGATCGCAAAGAGCTTGGACGCAAATCTTTTAAGCCTCAAACAGATCGAGACGCAGGCTAAATTTAACGAGGCGTTGCGCGAAAACGGCGACGCGAAAATTTTCCTAACGCCGGGCGGCGCGGTGCCTAATATCTGGGTCGATACGAAAGACAAGGCAAAGCAAAGCGCCATCGAGCGGGAACATTAAAGTTTCAGGCAGGCTATACGCCCCGATTTCGCGAACTAAATTTAATAGCAGGTTGCTTTGGGCGCATAAGCTTAACTTGCGATTTTGCGAGTTAAGCTTAGCGGCAAGCGTGAAAGCTTGTGATAAACAGAGCTCGCGCCCGTAGCGGCTTAAACCTGGCGACCGATTAAAATTTAGCCGCCAGGCTTGCTCTTTAAATTTATGAGAGCTCAGCGCTTCGTAAATTTCAATAACTCAAATTCCGCGTGCGGCGGCAAAATTTAAAGCGTGCGCGACTTCGCAAACTAAGGATCAAAGATGAAGGTAGATTGGCAAAAACTGTACGGATTACTCCCCGCGATCGTGCAGGACGCGGGTGACGGCGCGGTTTTAATGCTCGCGTATATGAACGAAGAGGCGTTAAATTTAACGCTGAGCACCGGCTATGCGCACTACTTCTCGCGCAGCAAGGGGCGCATCTGGAAAAAGGGCGAGGAGAGCGGGCACGTTCAGCTCGTGCGAGAGGCGTTTTTAGACTGCGACAACGATACATTGCTACTTAAAGTGGAGCAATGCGGCGGATCCGCCTGCCACACCGGCGCGCGAAGCTGTTTTTTCAAAGAGATTTCGCTGCAAAAATGCAGCGAAAATATCCAGAGCCCGAGCGCTTGCGATGCAAAAAATTCCGCAATGCAAAATTTCACGGCGATAAATTCCTCCGCAGAACGCAGCGAGCAAAATTTAGACGCCGTCTCGCAAAATTCTACGCTCAAAAACTCCGCAGAAAAAAGCCCGTACGGCATTTTGGATGAAATTTACCACGTTTGCTTGGATCGCAAGCTAAACGGCGAGCCCGCGCTCTCCTACGTCGCCTCGCTCTACGCGAAGGGCGAAAACGCCTATCTCAAAAAGATCGCCGAGGAGGCGTGCGAGTTCGCGCTGGCGTGCAAGGACCTCTCGCGCAGCAAGCTTTACGCAGACGTCGCGCGCGAGAGCTTTGGAGAGCACAGAGCGGGCGAGCCGCGGTATGACGTGGTTTACGAGGGGGCGGATCTTTTATTTCACCTTCTGCTCGCACTTGCAGCGCACAATATCCACCCGGACGCCCTGCTTGACGAGCTAGTGCGCAGGCAAGGACAAAGCGGCATCGAAGAAAAGCGCAGCCGAGAAAAAAGCTAATTCTGCCTTGCGGCGACCGCGAGTTTATTTAGAGCAAAGCGCGCCTGAAGCGAGCCGTAAAACTCAAAGGCGATTTTACGCTGTAAACGCAAATTTAAGGGTCAATAATGAACGAAATTTTAGAGCGAATTTACGAAATAGAAAACCTCGCCGAACTAGAAATTTTTCTGCGCGCCCAGGATCAAATTTTAATTCGCGAGCGGCTGCTGGGCGAATTTGACCGCTACGCCTTTTATAAAAACGCTAGCGAGTGGAACAGGGCCGTTAAAATTTGCGAATGCCTAGCGATCATAGGCTGGGGCGAGCGCGAGAGCTTGGAGGCGCTGCGCGGGAAATTTTACAACGGGCAGCCCGCGACCTATTTTTTAAATGCGCACGGCGAGCCGCGCTTTGTAGAAGCTACGTGGTCGAAACGCAAAACGGGGCTTACGATGCAAGACGGTGATACGATATTTCACCCCAGCCCGGACGCAGCGGGCAAAACGCTCGCACGCCCCGTAAAAGAGGACATTTGTGACCTCAAGCTAAACAGTCAGCGCAACTGGATAGCCAAAAATCCGGTCCGCATCACGCGCGCTATCAGCAACTGCTACGAAAACTCGCGCGCCGCGATAGAAAGCCTATTTGAGGATCTACAACCGGCGCTTAACGCTAAAATGCGCCCTAAAATTTACGGCTGCGCGATCAACTACATAAAGCTATGCTGCGCGTTTAGTTTTGATGACGAGCACTGCCGAACCAACTACATCATCGCGCCCGATAAGCCGCGCCTAAGCTCGCAGCGCGCCTGGGAGCTGATACACGAAATGATGAGCGAGGAGCAGAGGCGTGCGGGCGGTTACTATCTGCGGAACCGTTTTGAGTATTCGCCGTTTAGAAAAGACACGGGCAAAACGGGCGCGCTGATACATTTCGAGCGCGAGTTTAGCGAGCTAGCGCCCATGGAGCAGAAGCGAAAGATGGGCGAGTATTTTTTGACGGCGCTAAAGCAGATCGCGCAAAAGCATAGCAAGCTTGAGTATGATTTCGCCGCGATGATAGAGGATTTTAATAAAATTTTATGCGAGTGGACGGCGGCTGAAATTTAGCGTGCGGCGGCGCGGCGCCTTAAAACACATCGGCGGCGTGCAAATCCGCGCGTAAATTTAAGCGCCTTGCGTAAATCATAAAATTTCACTAAAATTTTAAAATCAAATTTAAAGGATAGCCGATGAAGCAGATCACGATGCAGGAGGCTTTGGACGCGGTTAGTGAGCGCTACTGCAAAGGCCATCACTACGAAAACGTAGCACTCACCGACGAGATGGTGCGCCGCATCTGCGAGGTAAAAAGCCTCGTAAATATGGGCTTTATAGCCACGGCTATCACGGACGCGGCACTACAGCATCTAGCCGCGCTGCCGAAGCTTGCGTATCTGTTTTTGCAAGATAGCGATAAGATAAGCGGCGAGGGCTTTAGATACTTTGCGGCACACGACAAGCTCGAACACATCGGTATCGAAAACGTTAGCATCACGGACGAGGGGCTAAAAGCGATCGTGCAAATCCCAAAGCTAAAATCGCTGCGCCTGGTCAATTCGCGCGTGAGCTTTGCGGGGCTGCTAGCCGCGGCAGATACGAAAATCCAGTTTTATCTTGGCGGCGGGCAGTTTAGCAAGGAGCAGATTGCGGAGTTTGAGCAGGCGCAAAGAGACGCCGCGAAGAGCAAAAAGAAGCTTGATCCAGATGACCTAGCGGCGGCGCGGAGTGCGCTTTTAGAATTTTTCGCGGCGATGAGCGAGTGGGAGAAATTTGCCACATCGCGAATTGATGACGCGGATGACGGTGAGGTGCAGCGTAGATGCGACGAGCTATTTGCGCGCTACTGCACGCCCGTTAGGCGCAGCGGCTTCCGCCCCGAGGGTATTTCGTTTTCAATGATGGAGGATGGCACCTACGGCGGATATGAGCTAACGGATGCCGAATGCAAGAGCAAAAATAAAATTTACATCTACGCCAAGGACGAACACGGCTTTGCGCGCCGCTTCCTGCTCGTGCGCAAGGATGGGCGCTGGCTCGTAGATAAGTGCCAAGGCATGGACGGCAAAAACTGCGGGCTGTAAATTTGAGCGCGAAATGGGGGTTTAAATTTCATCCGCGGCGCGATCGCAGAGATAAAATTTAGCCTGCCGAGAGTACGGCGATAAAATTTCATCGGCACCGCGAAAGCAAAGACAAAGAGGGCAAATGGACGGTAAAATTTCTGCGTACGATGCGTACGGCGATTAAAGAAAGGCGCAAATGAAAAGGCGAATTTTCTCCGAATTAGGCGGCTTCGTGATAAAGGGTCCTCGCGCTACTCGCGCGCTATCTGGATGAGCACGGGCTTGTAGGCGGCGATGTTCTTGCTTATTTTACGCAGACCGAGCACGGGGGCGCGGTCACAAGAGAGGGTATCGCAGTGCCGATATCGGGCGTCCGCAGCGATTATTACGATTTTGCGGTTACCGCGAGCGAGGCGGATGAGGAGATATTCGCACAAGACGAAGCGAAAATCATCTCTCGCGGCTGGGTTTTTCACTCCTCGGGCACGCTAAAGATCGCAGGCATCGGCTATTTTAAAGATATGAGCCGCATTAGCGAGCAAAACAGCCTGAGTTTTCGCGTAAAGCGCGGTCGGTACAGCTTGGAAATTTTAGGCGAATACCGAGGCGCAAATTTTAGCGGCGCGCCCGCTCCCCTCGGCGATACGCCCGTTTTTCATCTGCGGCTTACGCCTTTTGCTGAGCCCAAATTTAGCGGTGATTTGGAAATGTCATTTTATTTTTAGCAGAATTTATAAAATTTTGCGCAAAATTTCTCTTTTTATGCGCAACAAGCAAGCAAAATTTTATAAATTTAGCCGCTGCGCCGAATAAAATGCTATAATCGGCGCCAAATTACGGGAGGCGAGATGATTTTTGACGAACTTATAGACGCGCTGGCGCAAAACGGCTGGCAGATACGGCGCAGGGATGAAATTTGCCCGCCGCAAAGCGAATTTTTGGGCGGTAGATTTAAAAATTTAAGCGAAGATTTTTACCGCTTCGTTTGCTCTTTTGAGACTTTGCATGACGCTGCGGACGCCGTTTGGTTCGTGTCTGCTAGGGATTATGCATCGCCGAGCTCGGACGAGGCGGAATTTCGCTACGAAGATTTTGAAAAAGACAGCCTGGAGTGCGCGGCTAACGATGCGGAAAGAGCCGCCGTGAGCGCGTTTTGGAGCGGATGCTTGCCGTTTTTATTTTCGGTCAGGGGCGAGCGCTGCTTCGCGGGCATCCTCACGCAGGGCGCGGACGCGGGCAAGATCGTATTCGGCGCAGAACCGATCTATGAGGATGCCCTGGTCATCGCGCAAAGCTTTGGGGAATTTATCGCTCTTTTTCTTGCCGCACTCACGGACAAAAACGCCGCAAAATATCCGTTTTCTTGCTTTGTATAACGTAGAATTTACTTGGATAATTTTAAGCTTAGTATAACTGCTTTAACCTTATCTTGATTTAATCATATTATTAAATTCTTTAAACTTTTAATAATATATATTTTACATAATATGTAAAATATATATTGACATTCTATATAAAATAAGCTATGATTTTAAAAATTAAAGAAGGGACAATGGTAAAAAGACAGCTGCTACGAGAGCGATTAAAAGAGATAGATTTGCGGCTAGTGGATTTTGCAGAGCTTTTAAAAATTTCCCGCCCTACGGCTTATAAATTTATAGAGCTATACGAAATCGGACAAAGAGATAAATTTGATTCTAAAATTTTGAGATTTTTTGACTATGTATGCCAAAATGACATTAATAAAATGGATGCCATATCGTTTATCTTAAACAATATATCGATGCCAGAAAATCGAAGCAACGAAGATAAAAAACAACAAATCACAAATTTACTAAAAAAGGATAACGAAGTGAAGGTAAATTTTATAGAAAAGCTAACTCAGGTCGATATTTTTGACCCCATTTTAAGTTATTTGCTCGAATGCGAAAAAATAATAACATCAAATAATAGGTCTAGAAAAAAAGAATTAAGCGACGATGACGATAAAAAACTGGAAGCATTAAAGCAATTTTATAATGCGCTCGGATTTAAGCTAAATATCAAAGGAGACAAAAATGCGTAAAATCAGTATCTCAAACTACAGAAATATAGGCATAGATGCGCCTGCGGAGCTAAAAATACCGCAAGACGGCGGGCTAATAGTACTTTTAGGCGAAAACAATGTTGGAAAGAGCAATGTTTTAAGCGCCATAGGTACTTTGCAAGATGTAGATTTAAATAAAGGCGATAGGCCTAATTTCTTTGATTTCGATGAATACAAAGAAACAAGGGTTACGTTAACTGAGGATATTTTAAACGAACCAGGTTTAGACTCCGAAATAGACGAAAATTTATTTCAAGATAAAATTTTTGGCGTAACATTTACTCAAAAATTACTAGAAACAATCAGTAAAAAACAAAATTTAACAACTCAACAATATATACAAAATTTAAATGATAAATTTAACACAAGTGATCTTTGTGCACTACATGATTACGATGAAAAAGAACAAAAAGAAGAAATAAGAATAATACTACCTGAGCATAAAGAGGTCTATCTTTGCAGTACAAAAAGAGGCGGTGAAATGCTTGAGTGCTTTGGAGTTATTGATAAAGATTTTGATAAAGTAAAAAACCACGATAAAGCAATAAAGCTATCTTGTAAATTGAAATTTATATCCGATAAACAAGATACAGAAGGCATAGATTTAGACGATGCGAGAGAACTAAAAAAATATCTGAATGATAAATTTAAAGACTCTGATGATAAGAATATTGAAAATTTGCAAAAATATGAGTTTAAAATTTGGCTAAACAGCGAAAATATAGCAATATGGAGTTCTAGTTATCCATGGTTTGAAACCCTAACTAAGATAAAAAATGAATTTAAAAAACTTACGGATTGGTATATTGAAAACTATAAAGAAAATAATAGATATAGACAAAACGATAAAAAAATTTTTGACGAACTTTCAAAGGATATAAGTAGTGCGATCTTTCGCCGGGAATACGATAAATTTGAAAGATATTATGATAGGCTACGAGAAATTTTGACTGAATTATGGGAACACAATAAACAAGCTTATTGCTACAACAATCAAAAGCCAGAACTTCCAAAATTTATAAACATAAAAGCATTGATTACTGAACTGCCGTGGTATTATCCGGCAGTGCCAAACATTGTATTTTACAAAGAGCATGAAATAAAAAACGAAAATCTAAAAACAACACCCGATCAGTTATTAGAAAATGAATTTTTTATCGCATTGTTTAAAGCTATAAAATTTGATATATCAAAACTACAAAAAGCTTACGAAAGATCAAAAGACAAAGACGCTAGTTTTTACAATACAGCAGAAAAGGAGATAAATAAAATCTTAAAAAATACTATAAACAGGCGCTTCAATGAACTTTATTACGCCAAATCAGATAATGGTGTTTATGGCTTTGAGATAAAACTGGAAACCCAAAGCATCTCTTTTTGTATTGAAAAAAACAATGAAACCATTAGCCTAAGCGAGCAAAGCGTCGGATTTAAAAAATTCTTTAATCTATTTTTTAACTTTTTATACCAAGACAAAGTAGGATATGGCGATATAGTCCTGATAGATGAGGTGGAAAATCACCTAAGCATACCGGCTCAAAAGGATATTCGTAAATTTTTAAAAGAATTTGGGCAAAAACGCAGTATAACCTTTATCGTTTCTACTCACTCAAATCATATTTTAGATATTCGCCATCTTGACGAGATAAGGATAGTAAAATCCAGCAACAAAGGCTCTACGATCATAAATGACTTTTCTATCATACCCGATCACGAAGCCGACACTCTATCCGAAATAAAAAGAAGTCTCGGCGTAGAGTATCTTAGCCTGGTAGGATATAATGATAAGCTTATTTTCGTCGAGGGGATAACTGATTACAATTACTTAACAGCTATGAATTTTTTATACGAAAAAGAACACGGCGGCAAAGAAAGGTTACTGTTTCTGCCTATAAATGGACTTGGAAAAATGAGCACAATAGAACAACGGCAAAGCAAAATAAATATGGTAGTTGCAAAAGACCAAAAAAACATAGCAAATGAGCTAAAAACGCTAGCCAGAGCAGCAAAAGACGGCAGGGTGCTACTTTTAGTAGATGGCGACAAGGCGGGAGAAGCTATGACAAAGCTAAACGACGATAAATTTATAGCAATACTGAACAATGAACAATTTAAGGAAAAATATCCTAATTTTAAAGAAATAGAGGATTTTTTTAGCACCGATTTGAGAACACAATTTGAAATGGATAAAAAATCAAGCGCGATATCAAGCAAATTTAAAAACGAAGTCGAGCAAGGCGAAATCGAGATAGGCAAAGAGACCAAAGAGAATTTCTTTAAACTATTTGATTATTTATTGACATTTTAACCGCACAAAAGCCAAGGCTCGGTTGTGTCTTGGCTTTTTAAATTTCACTCAAACACCCTATAATGCGCCTCGTCGGCAAACTCCAGCATCTCCTTGTCACCTCTGCTATCGCCGTAGGCGATCTCACGTCAAAACTCGCGATATCGTAGAACTCACATGTGTAGCGAATAAAATTTCATATTGTACTACACAAGTGTATGTCATATAGCGTCTCGTCTCGCCCCACGTTAAATTTGCATATCGCGCCTTACGGCTCAAACGAGCAGGCTTTTAGGTTTCCGCCTGCCAAGCCTTTTTTAAACCACTCTTTGCGCTGTGCCGAGGTGCCGTGCGTGAAAGAATCCGGCACGACGCGACCGCTAAATTTACGCTGCAACGTATCATCGCCGATCGCGCTGGCGGCATTTAGCGCCTCGTCGATGTCGCCCGCCTCCAGCACGCGCCCAGCTTTTGCGAGATAATGCGCCCAGACCCCCGCGTAGCAGTCCGCCTGTAGCTCGACTTTGACCTGAAGCGCGTTTTGCTCGGCTTCGCTGCGAGCGCGCTTTTTAAGAGCGTTAACCTGCTCCAGCGTGCCGACTAAATTTTGAACATGATGCCCTACTTCGTGCGCGATGACATAGGCCTGCGCGAAGTCGCCGCCCGCTTTGTATTTGTTCGCAAGCTCGTCAAAAAAGCTAAGATCCAGATAAATTTTGCGGTCTCTCGGGCAATAAAAAGGTCCTGTCTGCGCGCTCGCAAAGCCGCAGCCGCTTGCGATCTGATCGCGAAAAAGCCGAAGCCCCGGCTCCTCGTAGCGCGTGCCCGCACTTTTAAATATCTCGCCCCAAACATCCTCGGTTTGAGCTAGCACCGCCGAGACGAAGGCGAGCTTTTCTTGCTCCTGCGGGCTATCGGTCGGCTCTCTCTGCGTGCTAGCGCCTCCGTCTAAAAGCGCCAAAGGATTGTAGCCCATAAAATACGCCACCACGCCGATTACAAGGACTATGCGCCCGATCTTTGAGCCGAGCAAAAATCTGATGATCGGAATCAGCATCCCAAGCGAGCCCGAGCTCGTGCGCATGCTGCTTGCGCGGTCATCCTCTACGTTTGAGCTTCGTCTGCCGTCTTGCCATTTCATGTTTTTCCTTTAAAATTTTTGAGCCATTATACTAAAATTTTAAAAAGAGCGCCGCCTTGCTTTTGTAAAATACTGCGCGCGCGTAGCAAAATAAATCTGAAATTTTGCTTATTTTAAATTTCTTTTAAGCTGTTTAAAATTTTAAATTCTATATAATCGCCCTTTTTAAATTTAAAAGAAAGGAGAATTTGTGGCAAAAGACGACGTCATAGAGATCGACGGCAACGTCATAGAAGCGCTGCCGAACGCGACTTTTAAGGTCGAGCTCGATAACAAACACGTGATTTTATGTCATATCGCTGGCAAGATGCGGATGCACTACATCAAGATAATGCCGGGCGATCGCGTAAAAGTCGAGTTGACCCCTTACAGCCTCGATAAAGGCAGGATCACCTACCGCTATAAGTAAGGATAAAGTTAAATTTAGATATACTCGCGATTTTGCGACTAAACTGTAGGAAGAAGTGTTTTCAAAATCCCCACTATTTTGAAAACAGTTGGTTTGATACTTTCGCCTTTGAAATTTCATTAAACCTAGGTGCAGTTTGCATTTAAAGTGGAGAAAATTTTAGGAGAGTGGAATGAAAGTTCGTCCATCCGTTAAGAAAATGTGCGACAAATGTAAAATTGTCAAGCGCAAAGGTGTTGTTCACGTTATTTGTGAAAATCCAAAACATAAACAAAGACAAGGATAAGTTATGGCTCGTATCGCAGGTGTAGATCTACCAAAGAAAAAAAGGATTGAATACGGACTAACTTATATCTACGGTATAGGTTTATTTACGTCGAGAAAAATTCTCGATGCGGCAGGAATTTCTTACGATAAAAGAGTCGCCGATCTGAGCGAAGATGAAGCCGCCGCTATCAGAAAAGAGATCCAAGAGCACTATATGGTCGAAGGCGATCTTCGCAAACAAGTGGCTATGGATATAAAAGCGCTTATGGACTTGGGCGGCTATCGCGGCTTAAGACACAGAAAGGGCCTTCCGGTTCGCGGTCAAAAAACAAAAACGAACGCCAGAACCAGAAAAGGCAAACGCAAAACCGTCGGCGCGGCAGCCAAATAAGGATTGAGATATGGCACAAAAAAAAGTAGTTAAGAAAAAAACCGTCAGAAAAAATATCGCCAAAGGCATAGTTTACATCTCCGCTACGTTTAACAACACTATGATAACCGTAACGGATGAGATGGGTAATGCGATCGCGTGGAGCAGTGCGGGCGCTTTAAATTTTAAAGGGAGCAAAAAGTCCACCCCTTATGCGGCGCAGCAAGCCGTCGAGGACGCGCTAAACAAAGCCAAAGAGCACGGCATCAAAGAGGTAGGCGTCAAGGTTCAGGGTCCGGGAAGCGGACGCGAGACCGCCGTTAAAAGCGTAGGCAGCGTAGAAGGGATCAAAGTTACATATTTCAAAGATATCACTCCTCTTGCGCACAACGGTTGCAGACCGCCTAAACGACGTCGCGTGTAATTATAAAAGGAGAAATTTATGGCTAGATATACAGGACCGGTTGAAAAATTAGAAAGAAGGCTCGGCGTCGATCTATTTATGAAAGGCGAGAGAAGGCTTGCGGGCAAGAGCGCGCTTTTAAAACGCCCTTACGCTCCGGGTCAGCATGGACAAAGACGCGCTAAACTAAGCGAATACGGCTCACAGCTTCGTGAGAAACAAAAGGCTAAATTTATGTACGGCGTAAGCGAGAAGCAGTTCCGCAGACTATTTGCCGAAGCGGCTCGCAGAGAGGGCAACACCGGAGCGATCTTGGTTCAGCTTTTAGAGCAGAGGCTAGATAACGTCGTTTACCGCATGGGCTTTGCTACGACTAGACGCTTTGCGCGCCAGCTAGTTACGCACGGACACATTTTAGTAGACGGCAAGCGCGTCGATATCCCTTCATACAGCGTCCGCGCAGGACAAAAGATCGAAGTGATCGAAAAAAGCAAAAATAACCCGCAAATTTCAAGAGCGCTGGATCTTACGGCACAGACCGGCATCGTAGCGTGGGTCGATGTAGAAAAAGAGAAAAGATACGGAATTTTTTCTAGAGTTCCGGAGAGAGAAGAAGTTGTTATTCCTGTAGAGGAAAGATTTATCGTAGAGCTTTACTCGAAATAGTAGGTGCTAATATGAGAAAAATCACAACATCAGCTCATATGCCAACTGAAATAAAGGTTGAGAATGTCAGCGAAAATGTTGCTAAAATCATAGCATATCCCTTTGAAACGGGATATGCCGTCACTCTAGCTCATCCTTTACGAAGGCTACTTTATACGAGCACGGTCGGTTTCGCGCCGACTGCGGTTAAAATCGAAGGCGTAAGCCACGAATTCGACAGCATGCGCGGCATGCTCGAGGATATGGCGGCTTTTATCATAAATTTAAAGGGCTTAAGGTTTAAAATCAAGGGCGATTCCCTACGCGAGGTCGTAGAATACAGCTTTAAAGGACCTAAAGAAATTTACGGCAGCGACCTAAATAACGACGCCGTAGAGATCGTAAATCCAAGCGCTTATCTGGCTACGATAAACGAGGATGCCGATCTTAAATTTACGCTCATCATCGAAAAAGGTATCGGCTACGTCCCAAGCGAGGAGATCAGAGAAAATTTAGATGCTGATTTTATCGCGCTGGATGCGTTTTTTACCCCGGTAACCAAAGCTGTTTACGATATCGAAAACGTATTCGTAGAGGATAATCCAGACTATGAAAAGGTGGTCTTTACGATTACTACCGACGGTCAGATCAGTGCGATAGATGCGTTTAAAAACGCGCTTGAGGCGATGTATCAGCAGCTGGCGGTTTTCAAAGGCATCGTAAATATCAGCGCTGCGGATACTTTCGGTAGGGCAATCCCTGCAAATTCCGAGTTTGCAAAGCTTTTTGAGAGCGTTAGCAATCTAAGCTTAAGCGCGCGAAGCTTTAACTGCCTGGATCGCGCGGATATTAGATTTATCGGCGAGCTAGCGATTATGGAAGAGAGCGAGCTTAAAGACCTTAAAAATTTAGGCAAAAAATCGCTTGAAGAGATCAAGGCAGTTATGGAGGAGATCGGTTATCCTATCGGCAACCAAGAGCTCGGCGATAAAAAAGAGCAGCTAAAACGCAAGCTTGATGAGCTGAAGGCTCAAAGACAAAAGAATGAAGGACAATAAATGAGACATAATCACGGATATAGGAAGCTAGGGCGTACTTCGTCTCACCGTGCCGCCCTGCTTAAAAATTTAACCATCGCTTTAGTTACTAGCGGCAAGATCGAAACCACGCTTCCTAAGGCAAAAGAGCTAAGAAGCTACGCCGAGAAGCTGATCACTCGTGCGCGTAAGGGCGACAGCGAGGCGCATAGATTTGTTTTCGCGGCGCTTCAGGATAAGGCTGCGACAAATAAGCTAGTCACCGAGATCGCTCCAAAATATGCAGGCGTAAACGGCGGCTACACTCGCATCATCAAAACCCGCCTTCGCAAGGGCGACGCCGCAGAGATGGCTTATATCGAGCTAATCAGCAAATAAAATTTCGGGATCACTCCCGAAATTTCTTCTATGAAATTTAAAATTTTACTTCCGCTTGTTATCGTCGCTGCGGGCCTAGCGTGGGCATTGGACAATTATCTTAGCTACAAAAATATCGAAACGATCAACTCCGAAATTCCGCTAAAGCAGGCATTGGGCGGCGAGCAAATCTCTAAAATTCGCGTCTATAAATCTAAACGAATTCTTGAAATTTTGACCTCAAAAGGCGTCGCGAAAAGCTATAAAATCGCCCTCGGACGCGAGCCCGAAGGACATAAAAAGGTTCAAGGCGATGGCAAAACCCCGGAGGGCAACTACACCATAAACGGCAAAAATCCAAACTCGGCGTATCATCTAAATTTAGGCATCTCCTATCCGAACAAAGCCGACATAGCGCACGCAAAATCCCTCGGCAAGAGCGCAGGCGGCGATATCAAAATCCACGGGCTACCGAACAAATTTAGCTACCTAGGGCAGAGTATCGCGGCGTTCGGCGACTGGACGGAGGGCTGCATAGCGCTCGTCAATGACGATATGGACGAGCTTTTCGAGCACGTAAAAATTGGCACGCCGATAGAAATTTTGCCGTGATTGCACGCGCCCGCGCTAAAATTTCACAGCCGCGATCGATAAAGCATAGCGTAAATTTAATCTACGAGCTTTAAAATAATATCGTCGTCCAGGCTTTTGTAGTTGCGAAATTTACGATTAAAAGCAGGGTTGTTTTTATAAAATTTAATCGTATCGGCGTTTATCTCAATAAATTTAGACAAAATCGCCTTAAATTCTCTCCCGCTCAAGCAAAATTTCATCCCAAATTTATAGCGCAAATAGCCTAAATTTAAATATGTACAAGCCCGATAATTCGCGGGCTTCATCCTTACCGAATCGATAAAATTTTAAAATCATAGTTCTATTCCTCCGCGCCGTATAAAATTCTTTGCGATCTATGGCACAAAATCCGCGCCCTCGCGCAAAATTTAAGATTAAATTTCATCCCCGATAAGCCTTTTTTTATCGCTTTTGGATATAATTCGCCAAAACCAAAACAAGGAATTTTAATGATACCATTTAGCGATGAAGAGCTTCTAGCTCCGGTACAAGGCAGCTTGGAGCTAATCCGTCCGATGCTTCAAAACGACGGCGGCGACATGCAGCTTTTGGGCATAAAAAATGGCGTCGTCTATGTCCGCCTTACCGGGCATTGCCACGGCTGCGCCGCAAGTGCGCAGACCCTAAAATACGGCGTCGAGCGCCAGCTCCGCATGGATATTCATCCAGAGCTTAGCGTCGTAAACGTCCCCGAAGGCGAAGAGTTTGAATTATAAAAACCTGGGGCTAAAAGCCTTTTCGCGCGGAGAATTTGAGCTTGCGAAGCTGTATTTTTCGCTCGCCTACGAAAAAAGCGGCGAGGAGGAAATTCTATTTTTACTCGAGCTTTGTCAGACTGCGCTGGCAGACCGAGAAGAAGCGCTTATGCTCTTTGATTTTTACAACCTCAGCCCCAAAACTCAAACCGCGGAGCTTTTTAAAATTTTAAACTCCATCAACGAAAAGATCGCGAACGAAGCGGCCTCCGAACCCGGCGCCGAGGACGAGATCGCCGTTATCGCCTATGCCGATTTTATGCGCGCGGTAGGTCAAAAGGGTTTTAAAGACGCCTTCGAATCGATCATTTTTTCATCCAAAATCGCCATTTCAGACAAAAGCGAGATGATAGAATTTTTAGAAAATTTGATAGAAAACGGCTACTACGAGATGGGGCTTAATTACGTCGAAAACTCGGCTGCCGCATACGCAGGCGATGAACGCTTCGAAGCGCTGATGCAAAAAATCAAAAATCATGAAAATACGACTCGAAAATAGCTTTATAACCGACAACTCCGCCGAGTGCGAGGCGGGCTGCTTTTTTATGCGCACGGACGCGAATGCCAAATTTGAACCCGAAGCGGTACAAAAAGGCGCGCAGATCATCTCTATCGCGCGGGCAAAGGAGCTTTTGAATATCGATCCGCGCATCAAAATCGTAGGCATTACGGGCACCAACGGCAAGACCACTACCGCGGCGGCAATTTATTCGACGCTGCTAGATCTGGGCTTTAGCTGCGGCTTAAGCGGCACGCGCGGCGCTTTCATAAACGAGAGCAGGATCGACGAAAAGGGGCTTACGACGAGCTCGGTTTTTAAGACGATGAGCTATCTTTATGAAGCCGGCAAGCAAGGCTGCGAGTATTTCGTTATGGAGGTTAGCTCGCATGCAATAGCGCAGAACCGCATCCAGGGGCTAAATTTTGCGCTTAAAATTTTTACTAATCTTAGCCAAGATCATCTTGATTATCACGGCAGTATGCAAGAATACGCGGCAGTCAAGAGCTCGTTTTTCGCAGACGACGCGCCAAAGCTCATAAACGCCGATGACGGGCACATTAAATTTAACCCCGCAAACGCCCTTACCTACGGTATCAAAAACCCCGCGAGCTTCGGCGTGAGCGGATACGGGCTAAAGGGCGGCATCGACGCGCTCGTACGCACCCCAAACGGCGATAATGCGCAGCTGCAAAGCGATCTGATCGGCGAGTTTAATCTCTACAACCTTACCGCGGCGTTTGCGGCGGTTAAAATTCTAACCAAGCTGCCGAATGAGGAGATCGCAAAAGCCCTGGCAAACTTCGGCGGCGTCGAGGGTCGCGTGCAGATTGTAAATAAAAACCCGCTTGTGATCGTCGATTTCGCCCATACCCCAGACGGTATCGAAAAGGTGCTAAACGCGCTGCGCACAAGCGGCGAGATCATCGCGGTTTTTGGCGCGGGAGGCGATCGCGACCACGGCAAGCGTCCGAAAATGGGCGCCATCGCCGAGCACTTTGCCAAAATTTGCATCGTCACGAGCGATAATCCGCGCAGCGAGGATCCGGACGAGATCATCGAGCAGATTTGCGCCGGTATGCGCCGAAAAGATAAAATTTTAAAGATCGCGGATCGCAAAGAGGCTATCGCGCGCGCGCTAGATCTTGCCAAAAACGGCGAGATGATCGCTATTTTGGGCAAGGGCGACGAGACCTACCAGGAGATCAAGGGCGTGAAGCACCCCTTCAGCGACAAGCAGGTCGTGAGCGAGCTCGTCGCGGCGCGAGGCGGGTCAAATTTAGATTAAATTTAAAGGACGGCCGATGAAAATTGAAATTTTATCAAGCAAAATCCACCGCGCGCGCGTGACGGACGCCAACCTCAACTACGTGGGTTCCATTACGATCGGGCCCGAGCTCATCGAAGCTGCGGGGCTTTGCGAGTACCAAAAAGTCGAGATCCTAAACGTCAATAACGGCGAGCGCTTCGCTACATACGTGATCCGCGGCGATAAAAAGGGTGAGATCTGCCTAAACGGCGCGGCCGCGCGCAAAGTCTGCGTCGGCGACATCGTCATCATCGTAGCCTACGCTCAGATGAGCGCTAAAAAAGCGAGAGATTTCGAGCCAAAAATCGTGCAGGTAAACGCGCAAAACGAGATCGTAAAATAGCATGACACCGCGCCTTGAGGGGCTTTTCGCCTCACCGCAGCACTATGAAAAATACAAAGCGCGGCTGGATAAAAAGCTGGCCGAGTTTCGCTTCGGCTTTATGAGCGACGCAAAATGGCGCAAGCTCTTTTCTGCTATCTGCGCCGAAGGCTCGCCCGTAAGACATTGCGAGATTTATGAATTCTTTGGCTCCTGCGTAAACGAGATCAGATTCGCCCTGCCCGCCGCATACTACGCGCAAGGCATCTGCGAAAACTACATCTCGCAGCGCCTCACGACGAGCGAAAAGCCCACCCTCTACGCCGAGATAGAATACATAGAATTTGCAAAATTTTACGACTTCACAAGCCTCGGCGCACTGCTACCGCCTGAGTACAAAAGCCAAGACCTTGATGCCATAGCGCGCTATTTAGAGCGCCTGGGCAAATTTGAGATAGAGCCGGGCGAGCAAAGCTTAAAAATTTACGGCTACAAACGCTAGCTCTTTGCGCGAAGTTTTGCCCTCTTGTACGCAGGCGCGCCTGTCGTACCGTGCGCTAAGAGGCGCAATTTGCGCTAAATTTCACCCCAAACAGCCCATTATAGCCGCTTGCCGGTCCGCAAAAAAAGGAGCAAATTTGAACTACGAAGAATTTTACGACGCCGTCTGCGAAATGGTGGAAAAATTTGAAACAAGCCAGGCTGCGAACAAGGAGCCGGACGCATATCTACTTGCGCTTTTGAAACTACTTGAGGCACGCGGCGGCGAGCCCTTTAGCACAGAGCTAATGCTTGAAATTCTAAGCACGGCGTTTGAGAGCGAGAGGGCGGGATTTAACGAGGCGTGGCTTGAGATAGAGCGAGCGCCCGAGCTTGCGCACTTCTGCAAAGATGAGCCTGCGGGCGGCGGCGATACGTTTCGTTCGGCGGAGGAGCCAAAAACCGCTGCGGATATAATGC
>NZ_CALHIK010000002.1 GCF_938030785.1 uncultured Campylobacter sp. | reverse complement strand
CAGCCAGCTAAACAACTCGATCATCAGAAATTTTGCCGAGGTTAGCGGCAGAGAGTCGGTGCTGATAAACCCAAAAGACGCCGAAGCTCGCGGGCTTGCGAACGGCGACATCGTGCGCGTTTTTAACGATCGCGGCGAAATTTTAGCGGGCGTGCTCGTTACCGACATCGTGCCCGAGCGCGTCGCAGCGATCTGCGAGGGCGCGTGGTACGATCCCGAGGTTTGGGGCGAGAAGAGCCTCTGCCAGCACGGCTGCGTAAACGTGCTAACATTTGACAAAGGCACGTCAAGTCTCGCGCAAAGCAACTCGGCTCACACCGTGCTTGCCCAAATCGAGAAATTTAAGGGGGAGATTAAACCTATAACGGCGTTTTCAAAACCTAAAATCTTACAATCTTTGTAGCGCGTTGTCTTTTGAGCGCTTTTTGCGGAGCTAGTAAAATTTCGGCTCGATGAACTATACGTTCTATCTACGCCGAAATTTTACGTCGTAACCACAAAAATCATCTCAAAATACTTCCGCTTGTCTTTTTGATTATGCGCCCTTTCGCGAGCGCTTTTTACGGAGATAAGTAAAATTTCGACTCGATATGTTCTATTTGCGCCGAAATTTTCGTCGCAACATTCAAATCCATCTTAAAATACTTCCACTTATATTTTTACGCTCAAAATTTGGTGAAAATTTGAGTATAAATTTACTTCTTTCGTGTTCGTCAAATTTGAATGTAAATTTTGCGCGGATTAAAAATTCTGCTAAAATTCGCTCAAATTTAACCCAAAGGTCGTGCCGTGCAAATCCCGAATTTGATCCGAAATTTTATCCGCAAACGCATCGTTTCAGAGTCCATTTTGCTGCCGTTTTTCTATCCAGAGGAGGGCGAGTTCGAGAGTTTTCAGGAGGGATACAGGCTCGTTGGCCGCAAAACTGGCGAGGAGCTAGCAGACGATACTCCCGGACAGTGGCGCAAGAGCTGGCGGGTCATCGCGCGTAACGGCATGGACGATCCGTTTTTCGTGGATTTTGCCCTCAGGGACGCCTCGCCAGTGCATTTTGCCTATCACGGCGCCGGCTCGTGGGAGCCGATAAAGGTCGCGGACGACATCGTTAAATTTGAGGAAATTTTAATCGCCCTCGCCGCGCTTGAGGCACCTTGCTCACTTGATGCGATCGCGCCGCTTGCTGATTTAAACAACGAATTTTACCGCGAGCTGGCGGACGATTACGCGCGGAAAGATGAAGCGCGCGAGGAGCCAGAATATAAATATTTCAGCGTTTTCATCGAGGATCTGGGCGCGGACAAGGTAAAAACGCTCGTGTTTTTAAAGAAATTTTTTGAAGATGGGAGCTTTGCAGTGACCAAAGAGAGAACGCGAAATTTGCCGCTTTGCATATTTAGTGGCATAGAGGAGCTGGCGCTGCCGCTGCAAGATAGACTCGCCTCGCTTGGAGTTAAATTTCACGCCAGCGAGATAACTTTTAGCGAATTTATCGCGTACTGTGGCTAGGCAGGACAATATCAAATTTAAAAATTCCGGCTTTTGCGCGGCTAAATTTAAGTTCGGCACGGAGAATCTACAAAATTTACATTTGCCTGTTTTGGCTCGTGCGGGCGGATTTACGTGCGGCAAGAGCGTAAATTTAGAGTCTAAATTTAAGCGACCCTGCCCTGCTTTTGCCGCGCGCGACGCACATAAATGATCTGCAATTCTAAGCGTTAAAATTATGCGTGTGATTGATGTGTATTAAAATTTGCGATCCTACGCCAAAACTCTACGCATCCGCCCTACCCCGCGCGCGACTATCGCTATGCCGTAAAAATAAGTTTTAAAACTCGGTTTAATTGATTGCCGTTATCTGTAACTTAGAATTTTTATATTATAATGGTGCTCAAAATTTTATTTTAGAAAGGATGAAAATGAAAGAGAGAATCGAGGCGCTGTTCGCGCAAAACCCTAAAATTTCGATCGCGCAGATCTGCAAGGAGCTCGGCGCCAAGGAGATCGACGTGCTGCTAAATCTGCCCGAGCGCTTCGGAAAGAGCGCCGCCGGCGATAAATTCGGCGAGATCATTAGGGAGCTTGAGAGTTGGGGCGAGGTGCTTTTCGTAAAAAATACGCCGAGCTTCATCATCGAGTTTAAAACCAAGATCCCAAGCGGCAAGAGCGCGCAGGGATATTATAATTTCGGCATGGGCGCAAACGGCGATGAGGCGCATGGGCTGGGCATTTTGGGAGGCCATCTAAAGACGGATGAGATCGATAAGATCATCCTCGTGACGCAGACTTTCATGGGAATGCTCTCGAAATTCGTGGGCTTTTACGACAAGGCGGGCGAAAATATCTTTAAAATTTACGTCTCGCGCGATGAGAAAGGACAGCTTCTAGCCGAGCAAGACGCGAAATTTGAAGCGCTAAAATCCGCGATTTAGCGCTCACACAAGGCCCGTCTTGCGTAAAATTTGTCCTTGCGCGGGCATTTAGGCTTGATCTCGCCCTTTATGCGCGAGATCAAATCCGTAGAATTCTACTGTGAGATAACACTGCGCGTACTTTTACGCGCTCGCGCAAGACCCGCCTTACTCTGCTCGCTCATCGCTTACTTAACGGCGCGTTGAAATTCTACAGGGCGCCAACCAAGGCGCTTTAAGCTAGCCAATAAGCTTTCAGGCAAAATTTTAAATTATCGTTGATGATGAAATTCCAAACTCGCCTCATCGCTATTTGCGCTTTAAGGTGTTTGGAATTTCACTAGCCTGGGCTAGCGTCTGCCTTATCTGAAACGGAATTTTGCCACTTCAGATAGATATTCTTTTCAAATTTTATTTCAACAATCTGCTGCTAAATTTTCAAAAATTTTATTTATATTGTCTTTGTACTGCGCATCGTCAAATTCTAAATTATTATTCGTAATTTTCCGCCCGGTAATATCTCCAAGCTCCATAAGATACTGCTTGAACTTTTCTAAAAATTTATCTGCATTTGCCTTTTTGTCAGAGCTCCACTCATCTGAGCTAAAATGAATATACGCGATAATTTTTTTGCTTTTAAGATAATATTTCGGTTGATAAATTCCCGATTTCGGAAAATATCTCGACACTTCCCCACTCAAACAAAGGCAAATATCGATCTTTTGCAGCGAGTGCATTTTAAAATCGCTAAAAACCCTTTTAATCTCTTTTCTTGCCGCTCTTATAATATCCGGCATATAGATCGGCACATCATCCGCCCCGCCGATAACGGCATTTATGTTAAATTTCATACGGCACCTCGTCCTTAAATTATAAAGTGATATTATTCAAAATTTCGGCTCATTATATCATCTTCATAATATTTATTGAGCGTCGGGGCTACCCGGGGTTTTAAATCAGTTATATTTTTTATCAAAACAGAGCCGAATAAAGATAAAATTTTATAAAATCTACGGTTTTAATTTCATATCTCAAAAACTTTCCGCCGCTGCGCAAGGAGCGTCGAATTTTAAAATTGAAATTTTATACGTTAAGCTTAAAGCTTATAAAACTCCGATATTTAGGGCAATACAGACTCGAATTTTTATCTTTTATTGCTATAATTCCCTCATAAATTTAAATCTTAAGATTAAAAAGTATTCTTAAGAATTTTATAAGACGGAGGAGATCTTGAATAGATTGATTTTGAAGATTTACGCGTGGCAAAATACTGCCACGCCGTGGTTTTGGCTCTTTGTGATAAGCGCAGGCTATCTTGCGGCATCATATTTTTTCTTTCAGCGCTACCTTTTTATGTCGCCTACGCAGATGGGCGCCCTCGTGCGTCTGGGCTTTGCCGTAGCGGGCGTAGGTGCGCTCATCGGCTTGCTGATGTCCTTTAGCTTCATAGCAAGGCTCGTTGCCTACGCGCTTGGCTTTGCGGGTGCGATATACGGCTATTTACAAAGCTCCGCGCTGCACCCTGCCGCAGATACCGCGAATTGCCTCGCAGCGCCCGCATTTCCTTTTGCGGCGCCGCTTGATAGCCTGCTGCCGGAGCTATTTCGCCCCGCAAGCTGCACGGGTACCCCGTCCTTCCCCGCAGGCACCGCGCTTAGCGATGTGCAGAGCTTTTTTAGCGGATTTTACGGCGAGGGATTTTATCTGGTGCCGAGCATTAAATTTGCAGACGCGGCGCAGTGCGCACAGGTAGCATTTGCGGCATTCGCGGCGATTTTGGCCGTTATGTTTGCGGGCTTTTTATACGGCAGATTTACGAGAAGTTTTTAAAATTTTAAGAAAGGATAAGCATGAAGTTTTTAAATTCTATTGCGGCTGCGGCGGCTCTTGCGGCTGCGATCGCAAGCTACGCTGGCGCCGAGGTTAAGGCGGGCGAGACGCTTTACGGCACGGTGTTAAAGCAGGTAAGCGTAAGCGGCGATTTGTCGCACAAGGACGGCAGGCTGCTGCCCACAAACGCCATAGAGGTTTTGGAGGTTAAGGACGGAGTAGTGAAATTTTCGCTTACCGGCTATCAAAATCCAAAGGCGCCCAACGTTATTTATTTCACGCCTAAAGCGCGCATAATCGCGGTGGCGTTTTCGAAGCAGGCTAAATTTCAAAGCGAGAGCTTGGGCGAAGAGGACGGCTTTAATAAGGTTAAAATAACCGCCTACACCGACGAGGGCGCGCTAAGCGGCGACGTGGATAAAATTTTCGCTGGCGCGAAGGAGAAATTTGAAGCCTCGTGTAGCGTCTGTCACGCTCTGCACCAGCCAGCCGATTATGAAGCCAACAGATGGCCGGGCTACATCAAATCGATGCTTTCGCGCACGCCTATTAGCAAGGATGAGAGCTGGACGGTGGTGCAGTATCTGCAAAAGCACTCCAAGGACGTAAATTTAAAGGATATGAAATGAAAAGACGAAATTTTTTAAAGCTCGGCGCGGCGGTTTCGGCGCTTCCGCTCATTCCAAGCTCGATGCTCGCGGCGGATAAACTCACCGCGCTTAAGAAAAACGGCGAAATTTTAACCGCGGCGCGATGGGGAATTTTAAAAGTGAGCGTCAAAAACGGCAAGATCGTAAAATCCGCGCCGTGGAAGATCACCTCTAAAATTCCCAATACTCTTCAAAATACGATGGCGGATCTCGTTTATAATACGCGCATCAAAGCGCCGATGGTGCGAAAATCCTACCTCGCCGATCCCGATAATCCAAAGCCCGAGCTTCGAGGGCTTGACGAATGGGTCGAGGTAAAATATGAAGACGCGATTAAACTTGTCGCGCGCGAGCTTAAAAAGACGCGCGAGCAAAAGGGCGCAGACTCGGTATTTGCGGGAAGCTACGGCTGGCAGAGCACGGGCAACGTGCATGTCTCAAGGACGCTGCTTCATAGATTTATGAACTTAACCGGCGGTTTTACGGGCGTCACGGGCGATTACTCCACGGGTGCGGCGCAGGTCATAATGCCGCACGTAACGGGCTCAAATCAGGTCTATGAGCAGCAAACCTCGTGGCCCGTGGTACTTGAAAACTCCAAAGTCGTGGTCTTTTGGGGGCTAAATCCGATCTCTACGCTTCGCGTGGCGTGGACGAGTTCGGACGAGCAGGGATTTAAGTATTTTGAGCAGCTAAAAAACAGCGACAAAGAGATCATCATCATCGATCCGATCAAAACCGTAAGCGGCAAGTATTTCGAGGGCAAGGCGCGATGGATTACCCCTCGCCCGAACACCGACGTAGCGATGATGTTAGGCATGGCGCAGCACCTCTACTCGCAGGGCAAGTACGATAAGGAATTTTTACAAAACTACACCGTGGGCTTTGAAAAATTCGTGCCATACCTCACGGGGCAGAGCGACGGCGTGGCTAAAACGCCGGAGTGGGCTAGCGAAATTTGCGGCATTAGCGCGGACGTGATCAAAGAGCTTGCGATAAAATTTTACGAAAATCGCACGATGATAATGGCCGGCTGGGGTATCCAGCGCGCTCATCACGGCGAGCAGGCACACTGGATGATCGTAACTCTATGCGCGATGCTGGGGCAGATCGGACTTGCCGGAGGAGGGTTCGGCTTTAGCTACCACTACGCTAACGGCGGCGCGCCTACCTGCGCGGGCGGCGTGATCGGCGGAATGAACGCGGCAAGCGTCGGCATCGTTAAGGACGGCAAATTTTTAGGGCTTGCGCAGGATCAGAAGCAAGGCGATGAAGCCACTCAAGCGTGGCTGGTAAATACGGCGAAGGTTGCTTTCCCTCTAGCTCGCATCGCGGACGCGCTGCTAAATCCTAGCAAGACGATCGACGCAAACGGCGAAAAGATCACCTATCCGCAGATCGACTTTATCTACTGGGTCGGCGGAAATCCGATCGTGCACCATCAAGACACCAACACCAACATCAAAGCTTGGCGCAAGCCGCGCACCATCGTAGTAAATGAAATTTACTGGACGCCGACTGCGAAGATGGCGGACATCGTGTTCCCGACCACGACGGAGTATGAGCGCAACGACATCACGATGAGCGGAGACTACTCCAATATGCATATCATCCCGATGAAGCAGGTTGTCGCCAAGCAGCACGGCGCGAAGGACGATTATCAAATTTTCACCGACCTTTGCAAGGCTTACGCAGACGGGCTTGCCGAGGTTTATACAGACGGCGGCAAAACGGAGATGGACTGGATCAAGGAATTTTACGAAGGAGCGGCAAGCGCCGTGAACGCAAACACCGCTTTGGGTATGCAGATGCCGAGCTTTGAGCAGTGGTGGGAGAAAAACGAGCCGACAGAATTTTATGAGACGCCTGAGAATGCTGCGTACGTGACGTTTGAGGATTTTAGAAACGATCCCGTTTTGGAGGCTTTAGGAACGCCTAGCGGGCTGATCGAAATTTACTCCGATACGATTGCTGCGATGAACTACAAAGACTGCGGCGCGCATCCGATGTGGTTTGAGCCCGTCGAGTGGCTCGGGATGAAGGATAAGCCTGCGAAATTTCACCTGCTTAGTCTGCATCCGCTTGATCGCTTGCATTCACAGCAGAGCAACACCTCAAATCGCAAGAGATACGCCGTCGCGGATCGCGAGCCGGTGCTAATAAATACCGAGGACGCTAAGGAGCTCGGCATCAAGCAGGGCGATCTGGTGCGCGTTTATAACGCTCGCGGAGAAATTTTGGCGGGAGCCAACGTAAGCGGCGACATAATGCGCGGCGTGGTGCAGATCTTCGAAGGTGCGTGGTACGATCCTAATGCCGAGGGTCTTTGCAAAAATGGAAATCCGAACGTGCTTACGATCGACCTGCCTACGAGCGAGCTTGCCAACGGCAACATCTCCCACACGGCGCTGGTGGATATCGAGCTTTATAAACACAAGGCGGGCGAGGATATCAAGCTAACCGCGTTTATGCCGCCTAAAGGGGCGAAGTAAGGATTAGGAGCGGTTCGGGCTTTAGAGCGGCTTTTTATGCCCCGAACCGCACCCGCCGTGGATTTACTGCGACAACTGGTCGGGATCGATTTTGATTTGCCGTAGCCTTGCGGCTATGGCAAGTTTGCGGGTTGATTTTGAATTACCTGAAGCTTTTCTATCGTGGCGACGGGTTGAGTGAATTTTTGCTTGCCATAGGTTTGTGAATGTGGCAAGCTAGAGGAGCGGCGAGTGGGTATTTGCCTCGCCGCCCCGCTCCGCCCTATTTGCTCGTGAAATTTAACGGCTTGCCGTTTGAGCTAGAATTTCAATCCAAACTAAAAAATCGCCTAAGCTTCCATTTAAAATTTTTCTCTGGAATTTGCGTATCGCTAAAATCGTCGCTCCAAATTTCGTTTTTATCGGTGAAATAGTCGTTGTTTTGAGCTTGCGGTATAAAGTCGGTCCGATCTTCTATTTTTACGTTTAGCGCCTTGAAATATTGCAGCAGCTCATGATACTCTTTTGCAGATACGGCATTTACTAAAAAGAA
Source organism: uncultured Campylobacter sp. (assembly GCF_938030785.1). Taxonomy (GTDB): domain Bacteria; phylum Campylobacterota; class Campylobacteria; order Campylobacterales; family Campylobacteraceae; genus Campylobacter_B. Next base: position 1,477 of record NZ_CALHIK010000002.1, on the reverse strand, counting down.
ATTTCTGTTATTAAATTTGATGACGAAATTTCTTTTTAGTAACCAAAGGGGCTCCGAGCTCTTTTTGAGTCTGTAAATTTTATACGGCAGAGCAAATATAAAATATAGCATTAGATGCTTTATATAAAGAACAAGTTTGCCTATATGAACGCCTATACTTGAATATCTATATAACTCATACGAGCTTAAATAATGAAACCTGCCGTAGGAGGTTTCTAATTCGCATACTACGCAGAAATGAACGCTAGATATATTTGCGGACGGAGCTGGGGCTATCTTAGTTTCGGAGATTATACTATTTTTTATCTTCATATTTCCGTTATAGCGGATCAGGCTGTTTGAAAAATAAAAATAGCTCGGATTTTTGGAAAAATTTTGCTCTGCCGAAATCCTAAATCGTATGAAAGTATATGTCGCGAAAATTAAAGAAATGATACCGAAAGCGCTAAATTTTCCCGTAGTGCCGGTAGTAATCAGATCATAACTTAAAAGCAAAAAACACAATATGCAAGTAAATATATTCCAAGAAAATACATGATAGACGGTGTAATCGTTTATGATCAACGGCTCCTTATCATAGTCCCTCATAAAATCCTCGTTTTGTAAATTTTGGCGCATTTTATCCTCTGGCCGCTTACGAAGCATTTAAAATTTTATCTTAGCGGCGGTTTTGATATGTATTTGACGGGGCATGAAATGACGGATAGAAATTTAAAGGCAAAAGGTGGCTTTAGCTTCGGTAATTTCGCTATTTTAGCGAACAGCAAGAGCCGCGTTACCAAAGTAAATTTAATCCGCAAATTTCGCTTTCAAATTTACGGATTTTAAAGAAAGCTCGGCGAAATCGCTTTAAAGCAAACTCGGCAAAACCGTGCAAGACAAGCTCTGCGAAATCGCTCAAGGCGAGCACGTCACGCAGAACAATCAAATTTTATCGAAGCGATCAAATTTTACCGAAACGCCCTAATCTCGCCGAGCCAAAGAGAAATTCCGCCGAGCGAACCCTGCCGAGCCCAAAAAGCAAAGCGCCGAGTTTACTCCTTCGGCGCGATCATATCCTCGGGTACCACCCACGCGTCAAATTCCTCGGCGGTTAGTATGCCCGATTTTATCGCTTCCTCGCGCAGCGTTGTGCCGTTATGGTGCGCGGTTTTGGCGATCTTGGCGGCATTTGCGTAGCCGATGTGCGGATTTAGCGCGGTTACTAGCATCAGGCTTTCGTGCAGCAGCTTGTCGATTTTCGCGGCGTTTGCCGTGATACCGCAAGCGCAGTGTTTTTCAAAGCTATTCATCGCGTCGCTTAGCAGGCGGATGCTTTGGATGAGGTTGTATGTAAGAACCGGCTTAAAGACGTTTAGCTCGAAGTTGCCCTGGCTTGCGGCAACGGAGATCGAGACGTGGTTGCCCATCACCTGTGCCGCTACCATCGTGACGGCTTCGCACTGCGTCGGATTTACCTTGCCCGGCATTATCGAGC
>NZ_CALHIK010000001.1 GCF_938030785.1 uncultured Campylobacter sp. | reverse complement strand
GCATCCCCGAAACGAAGCGCCGAATAAGCGATTATTTGGCGCTGCACGACGTTAAAATCGATGTTTTCGAGGCACTGAACGTCGAGGGCAAGATCCCGGGACAGGTGCTGCTAGAGTACGCCGACGCGGGCGATTTCGATCTAATCGTCGCGGGCTTGCACTCAGACAGCGGCATAAAAGAGATATTCCTAGGCGGCGCGTCGAAATACTTCCTGCAAAAGACCAAAATTCCGGTCTTAATGTAGCTTGAGGCTTGGGTGCCGTGTCACGGCACACCGCCCGCATAGCGTCTAGGCTTAAGTCGGCTTTTAAGCGCTGCAAGCTAAAGCTTAAATTTTAATCGGCTCGCTTTGGTTTTGCTAGCCCGTCCGCAAATCGTGCAGTTATGCCATTTTGCGGATGGGTTACGATTAATTTTATCGCTAGCTTTGCTGACGAGCCGCTTTTGCTTTGCCGCGGCTAGAGAGCAAGTATATCAGCGGCGAGCGGAGTTAGCGGTCGCAGCAAGCGCGCCGGTCTATCTTTTAGCGCGCGAGTTGGGAATTTCCATGCCTGCCGTTTCGACTGCGTCGCGGAAATCCGCATAAAATTTGCAGTTGAAATTTCCGCCTGCACGCTAAATTTTAAATCTCAAGGAGCATAGATGGCGTTTGAAAATGCAATTATCACAAAAGATGATGATGAGAAGTATGGATTGAGCGAAATTTACTACAAATATAATCCATACTATGAGACTTTTATTAATGAGTTACGATGGACTATTGATAGGGAGAGAGATTGCTGGGCTTGGTTTCTTTATAGCTTCCCAGGCTATGAACACGACCACGATTACGATACAAAGTCTATTTGGATCTTATATCATAAAGGTGAAATTATAGAGATGATTATAGATCATGAGGTAAATATTAATAGGAAGTTAGTTCCAGAGGAATTTCATAGGATTTGGAAACTCCTAGATTTAAAACCAAATCATACGCAAAGTCTTAATAAGCAAGATATTTTATGCCTGTTAAAAGAAATCTTGGAAACGTATAGAGATATTGATTTGTATAAACCAAGAGAAAACTACACTATGGAACTCCAAGATTTAACCGATCACGCCACAAAATAGGACTTTAAATTTAACTCTATTTCAATTCCGTATCAAATCAAATTTTATAGAATTCTAAAATTTCGCGAAATTTTAAAATTCTAAAATTCCAAAATCCTATAATTCCAAAATTTTAAAATTCCCGCCCTAAAATTTCTTGTAAATAAAATTTATCAAAATCATCGACGCGAGCGCCTCTATGAGCGAGGCGATGATCATCGCGAAGTATATCTCTTGCGAGATCGCGGCGGTGGAGTAAAAGAGCGTCGCCGTAGCGATCACTAGCGTCAGAGGCATCGAAAGCGATAGTGCGAAAAGCGCCGCGCCTTTGCGCCCTAAGGTGCTTAAAAACGTAGCGCTCGCAAGCAGTCTGATGCCAAACATCAGCGCCGCTAAGCTCGCGGCAAAGCTCATCACTCCGGGCATAAGGAGCGCCTCAAGCTTGATCACGGCTCCGGTGTGTATGAAAAATATCGGCACCAAAAAGCCGAAGCCGAACGACGATAGCTTTTCGATCAGATCGTCCTTGTGTGAGAAAAAGGTCGGCAGAAAGGTGCCTGCGATGAAGGCACCGATGACGACCTCAAGCCCTAAAAGCATTACTCCCGCGCAGATGAGGCAAAACAGCGCCATTGCAAATCGCACATCCTTTTCGTTCTTGTCGTATTTGGGCATGATGACCGTTTTTAGCGCGGGGAACCACCAAAATAGAATTTCAAGCCCTTTAAAAACTGCTAGCGCGGCCGCCGAAAAGCCCAAAAGCGCGCCGATATGAAGCGCCATCTCCACGCCGAAGCCGTTTTTAAGGTAGATGCCGCCCACCGTGAGGGCGGCGATGCTGATGAGCTCACCGATCACGCCCGCGGGCATCGCGAGATTGAGCCACGCTTGATCCTTGCCGTATTCCTTATACAGCGCCGAAAGCAGCCCGACGCTCATCAGAGGCGCTGCGATGATAAGCATCTGCGGCAGCTCAAACACCCAAACCGCAAGCGCGCTTAGGATATAAAGCAGCGCCAAAAAGATTAGGATCAGCCGCAAAATTTTGCGCGGCATCGCAAGCAGCGCGCGGAAATCTACCTCGCAGCCCGCCAAAAACATAAGGTAGCAAAAGCCGATCTGAGCGGCCAGATCGAAGGTCGCGCTTGGCGGCAAAAGCCCTAAATTTGCGGCTATAATGCCGAGCATTATCTCCATAGGCGAGAGCGGAATTCTAGCTAAGCTAGCCAAAAATGGTGAAACAAAGATCAAAAACGATAGCGCGATTAGGACGTAAATTTCATTCATAGTTTTATCTCGCGTTTGCGCCATTTTAGAGCTTTTTCGGGTGCGGCACAGACGTGAAATACGCGGAACTTCCCGCCCTGCGCCACGACGTAAGCAAACTCGAAAAGCCGCTTTTTGCGCCCGCAAATCTCGCCCGGATTTAGCACGAGCGCGCCGTTTTTGTCCACCGCCGCGGCGAAAAAATGGGTGTGGCCGTAAATTTTGATAGTTGGAATTTTGCCCGCGCCTCGCCCGCACGGACCTCGATTTTTACTTTCGCCGTTTGCATTGGGGCTCAAACTCGCGGTCAAATTTGAGTTCAAGTTTGGTGCGACTAAATTTGCGCTCAAGTTCGGCGTGGATAAATTTGCGCTTAAGCTCGGCGCCGTTAAATTTGCTGCGCGATCCGCACTCAAGCTTGCTTTTGAGTTCATATTGGCGGCCAAATTCGCGCTTGCATTTGAGTTTAAATTTACGTTCGGGCTCGAAGCGAGGTCTGCATTCAAATCTAAGTCTAAATTTGCGTTTGAGTTCACGCCCACATTCAAGCCCAAGCTCGCATTTAAACCTGCGGATTGACCACTTTTTAAATTTGCGCTCGCGCTACTTATGTTTTTAAAATTTGCATCTGTGCGGCGCGCGCCGTTTAAAATTTTATCTGCACTCGCAGTATTAAAATTTGAGTTTAAATTTACCGAGCAAGCCGTCGCTTTAGAATTTGCGATTAAAATTTCCCCGCGATCCGCGCTGCGGTTTGAGCCTAAATTCAGGTCGCTGTTTGCTTCGTCGCTAAAGCCAGAATTTTTGACTAGGTCCGCGCCGCAATCCCTGCGAAAATTTACCGCGCGATCTGCGCCCGTACCCACACCCAAATCCGCGTCTAAATTTAGCCCGTCTGCTTCGTTTTGCGTCGCGGGCTCCTCGTCAAAGAGATAAAACGGATGGTGCATGATTTTTAGTCGCAGTCCGGCAAACTCCGTGCAGAAGGGCTCATCGTGCAAGTTAAACTCATTTTTTAGCTCCGCAAGCGCCTCGTCGTTGTTCCCTAAAACCGCGAAGTAGGGCTTACCGCTTTGTCGCAAAAGCCGCAGCGTCTCGCTCTCGACGATGTCGCCTGCGTGCACGAGCAGATCCGCTCCGCGCACGAGCAACCACTCTATGGCGCTGGCAGCGACCTTTGTTTCGCGATGAGAGTCCGAGATGGCGCCTATTATCAATCGATCTCTTCTTTAAGCTTGCACTGCGGACACTCGGCGAAGTTGCCTTTTTTTAGCTCTTTGCGGAGCATGTATGAGTTGCCGCACTGCGGGCATGCGCGCGCGATCGGCGCGTAGTTGCTCACAAAGCCGCATTTAGGGTAGTTCGTGCAGCCGTAGAATTTGCCGCGTCTGGAGAAGCGCTCGACGATCTCGCCCGTGCCGCAGCTCGGACACTTCACGCCGGTGGAGACGAGCGGCTTTTTCTCCTTTGCCGCGCCTTCGATTTTACGCGAGTATTTGCACTTCGGATAGCCCTCGCAGGCGATAAACTCGCCGTATCTGCCTTTGCGTTTGATCAAATTTTTACCGCACTGCGGGCATTTTTCATCTAGCACTTCGGGCGCCGCCTTCTCCTCGCTCGTCCCCTCGGCGCTGGCGTCTGCGTTGCGCGAGTATTTGCACTTCGGATAGTTCGAGCAAGCGATGAACTCGCCGAATCTGCCCTGGCGCTTAAGTAGCTCGCCGCCGCAGTTCGGGCATGCTTCGCCGATCTTTTCGGCTAGCTTTTGGCTTGCGATCGACGTTTTTCCTTTGGCGATCTCGTCCATAAAAGGGTAGTAGAAATCCGCCAAAATTTGCTGCCAGTCCGCTTTGTTTTCGGCGATGTCGTCGAGCTTCTCTTCCATTTTGGAGGTAAACTCGCTATCGACGATATTTTTAAAATTTTGCTCCAGCATCTCGGTGATCTTAAAGGCGATCTCGCTCGGCACCAGGTGCTTTTGCTCGATATTGACGTAGTTGCGCGCCGTAAGCAGCGATATGGTAGGCGCATAGGTCGAGGGCCTGCCGATGCCGAGGCTTTCGAGCTTTTTGATGAGGCTAGCTTCCGAATAGCGCGCCGGCGGCTCGGTGAAATGCTGCTGCGAGCTTAGGCTTTGCAGGCTCATCGCGTCGCCCGCGGCAAAGTTCGGTAAAATTTTATCCTTATCCAGATCGCCGTAAGCCTTGTAAAATCCGTCAAATTCCACTTTGCGTCCGCTGATCTTAAACGCGCTCGCTTCGCCGCGCACGACGATCGTTTGGATCTGCGAGACGCTGGGGCTCATCTGCGAGGCTACGAAGCGGTTGTAGATGAGTTGGTACAGACGGTACTCGTCGCGAGGCAGGATTTTTTGCGCAAGCTCGGGGGTAAGCTTTAGATCGGTAGGTCGTATCGCTTCGTGCGCCTCCTGCGCGCCTTTACTTTTGGTGGCGTATAAATTCGGACTTTTCGGCAGATACTTTTCGCCGAAGCGCTCGCCGATTAGCTCGCGAGCCGCCGCGATCGCTTCTTTAGCGATATTTAGCGAGTCGGTTCGCATATAGGTGATCGCGCCGCCGTTTTTGGTATTGACGCCTTCGTAAAGGCTTTGCGCGAGGCTCATCGTCTTGCGCGGATTAAAGCCCAGAGCCGTGCTCGCCGCCTGCTGTAGCGTCGAGGTCATAAACGGCGGGTAGGGGTTTGTTTTGCGCGACTTGCTTTCAATACTCTCTACGCTAAATTTGTCTTTTTGCAGCGTCAGGACGATCTCGCTAGCTTGCGCCGCATTTTTGATCGAGAGCTTTTCCATCTTCTCGCCGCGAAATTCCACGAGCTCGGCTTCTAAATCCTTTTTAAAAACCGCGTCGATGCTATGGAATTCTACCGGCTTAAAATTTAAAATTTCGCGCTCGCGATCGACGACAATCTTAAGCGCGGCGCTTTGGA